>CAUDYH010000254.1 GCA_958453575.1 uncultured Collinsella sp. | reverse complement strand
AAGTCCTCGAAACGTGTCTCGTCGTTCTGCTGCATGAGAGACGACCGCCTTTCGCTTGCATAATGCTTATGGGTAAACATCTTAACCGTACCCAGCGGCCGCCAGCCCTGCACGACCTATTTGTTGACCCATCAACATAAAAACCACCACAAAGGACAGGTACCTTTGTGGTGGTTTTGGGCATCAATAGGTTCTAGGCGCCGCTACAGGTCCACACAGGGATTGTCGCGGGTCACAAGCGTCTTAACGACAACCGTCGCCCCCAAATACCGCTCGAGCAGATCGGCAAGACGGTCGATGGCGGCCTGGCAGTCCTCCATTCGCTCGGGCTCCACGCACTCAATCGCCAGGAACGCGTCGGTCGAATCGTCGGACAGGGCCGTTCGAACGCCGTCGCGCCAGTTCCAGCAGCGGCACACGGCGCCCGCATCATCGATGTAGGCGAGCTCGCCGGGAAGCGTCGGGTCACCTGTCTCCTCGCCAAGCGGCAGAAACGCATCGCCACCGTCGGTCACCGCCAACCGCAGATCGCCCTCAATAGCATGTAGGTCCTCGCCTCCCACGGGCAGCGCATAGGTCAGCGACACCGTGTTGTAGATGTCCACCGCGGGCGTAATGTGGCCCACAGGCTTGCCCTTAAGCACGCGCTTGAGCAAGTTCTCGATCGAGCAGCGGGCGCCCTTTTTAGTCTTGAACAGACGGTACGCGTCGCGCCATGCCTTGACCGGCGCGTTCTCGCTGATGGTATCGCTAGTCAGGTGGCGCTCCGCATCGATGTTGGCGCGGTCAAGCAGCGCGGCGATCGCATCCACGTCCTCCTGGGGAATCTGAGCCGCGGGCTTCATGCCCTTTACGACCACAACGCCGATAGCCGCCTGCGGAAATAGTTCCCAGAATGAATCCTCGGCAATAAAGCTCTTCATACGCTCTCCCTTCATTGTGCGCGCCCGAGTGAGGGCGCCTAAACAAAAAGCGCCCTTACAACGGCCACCTTCAAAGTCCTACGGTGCCGCCACAAGAGCGCTTACGCTGTCCCCATCCGGAGAAGGGGACGATATGTCAGGCGTATTGTAACCCGAGCCATCCACGCGAGCAAAACCACCACAAAGGCGCCTGTCCCCTTTGTGGTGGATATGGACTCACAGCGAAGCTAGTGGCGAAGTCCCAGCAGCCCGCGGCCGCGATGACGGGCGTCGGCGTGTACTTGAGCGTGCGGACCGGCGGCCTTGACGGACTCGGGCAGGTGCGAGTACTTCTTCTCGAAGTTCTCCTCGAACATCACCGCCAGGTTGTGCGCTGCCTCGTCGTAGCGCGCGGTGCTCTGCCAGTACTGGCGCGGCACCAGAATGCCGTCGGGCACACCGTGGCACGTGGTGGGAATGTCGACGTTAAAAATATCGTCGTGCAAGAACTCGCTGTCCTCGATGGTACCGTCGAGGGCGCGGGCCACCAGGGCGCGCGTGTAGGCAAGCTCGATGCGATGACCCACGCCGTAGCCGCCGCCGATCCAGCCGGTGTTGACCAGGTACACACGCGTGCGGCCGTCGGCAATGCGCTCGCCGAGCATCTTGGCGTAAACCATGGGGTCGAGTGGCATAAACGGCTCGCCGAACAGCGAAGAGAACGTGGGCGTGGGCTCGGTGACGCCGACCTCGGTGCCGGGGATCTTGGCGGTGAAGCCCGTCACAAAGTGGTACATGGCGACATCGGCCGTCAGGCGTGAGATGGGCGGCAACACACCAAAGGCGTCGCAGGTCAAAAACAGCACGACGCTCGGAGTGGTGCCCATGCCCTTGGTCCACGCGTTGGGGATATGCTCAACGGGATAGGCCACGCGCGTGTTATGCGTGATCGAGACGTCATCGTAGTTGGGCTTGCGATTCTCGTCGAGCACCACGTTTTCGCAAATGGCGCCAAAACGGACGGCGTTGAAGATCTCAGGCTCGTGGAACGCGTCCAGGCCCTCGCACTTGGCGTAGCAGCCGCCCTCGATGTTAAAGATGCCCATATCGGACCAACCGTGCTCGTCGTCGCCGATCAGCAGGCGCGTGGGGTTGGCCGAAAGCGTGGTCTTGCCGGTGCCCGACAGGCCAAAGAACACGGCGGTCTCATGCGTGACGGGATCCATGCTAGCCGAGCAGTGCATGGGCAGCACGTCGTCCTCGACGGGCAGCAAATAATTCATAACGCTAAAGATCGACTTTTTAATCTCGCCGGAGTAGCCGGTGCCGGCGACCAGAATCACGCGTTCCTGGAAATTGATGACCACGGCGGCGCTGGAGTTGAGGCCCTTGATGGCAGGGTCGCACTGGTAACCGGGCGCTGCGAGCACGCAGAAGTCGGGCTCGCCGGTGCGCGCGATTTCGCGGGCGAGCGGGCGGGCGAGCATCTGCTTAATAAAGAGTGCCTGGCTGGCACGCTCGCAGGCAACGAGCAGGCGACGCGTGTGGTTGCGGTCGGCGCCCGCCATGCCGCGGGTGACGAACACGTCGCGCTCGTTGAGATAGTCGACGATGCCGGCCTTGATGGCCTCATAGCTCTCGACGGACAGCGGGCGGTTGACGGCGCCCCAGGCAATTTTGTCGTGGACATCGGGGGTGTCGACGATAAAGCGGTCATTGGGGGAACGGCCGGTGCGCTCCCCCGTCTCGATCACCAGCGCGCCGTTGGATGCCATGCGGCCTTCTTCGCGGCGGATAGCGTGCTCGACGAGCTCCGCGGCGGGTAGATCGACCAGCAGACGGGGCTGATTCTCGGCGGGATCTTCGACCAGCGTAATACCAAAGTTGGACAAAACATCTGCAGGGGTAACACCAGGCATGGGGCCTCCTTTAAAAACGCGACACGTGGACGCGACGCGCTCTTTACTCACGTAAAGCTCGTTGTACCCGATATGCAAAAACGTTTTTGCGGCAACGGCGAAGCGCCCGCCCAACGGTCAAAAATCGCACGCAAGCGGCCTAGTCATTGGAGACGTTCTTGAACAGGCAACATTCAAGGAGTGTCCCCGAATGCCGGCACT
>CAUDYH010000253.1 GCA_958453575.1 uncultured Collinsella sp. | reverse complement strand
TTGGCAAAAAACGTCGAATGTTGTGATGGTTTGCCTGCCCACGGCACCCCGCAGAAGGGCCAAAGCGCCCCTAAAGGCCACCGTCCCAGTGCCGAATCACGAATTCTCGCAGGTCGTTCTGACGTTTCTGGAACGCTTCGCTTCGGTCGCACTTAAGGCCCATAGCGAGCGCGATGGCGTTCATCGCCCGGTGCAATTGCAGCTGATGGGCAAATTGAGTCCCGGTGAGGACGATCATCCTAAAGCCCAGCGCGCTCAGCACGGCCATACGCTCCGCGTCCGACGCGCTGCGCTGTTTATCAAGATGGTCCGAGCCGTTGTATTCAATCCCCGTACCGCTCGCAGGCGCATATACGTCAATCTCGAAATACCCAGCCTTTGCGAGATATTTGAACTCGCTGGGAACATCTACCCGATGGTTGAGCTCGATCTTGGCGTATCCCAGCCCGCCTTGAGAACGTTTTGCTACGACCATGATTGCGGTGGCCGTCTCCATGGGCGACCGCGCGCCATCGTGCACGCGCTTGAGCACGGCGGCCGCGCGTATAGCCCCCTGACGAGATCGGTTCTCATTGCAATAGGCAATCATGTCGGCAACGGTATATCTCTGCCTCATCTCGACATAATCGTCTGTCGACAGATGATTCAAATGGTATCGGGCGCAGATTTCGTAGCCATATTCCAACTGCTCGGGCTCACTCATCCACGAACCCGCTTGGACAAAGCACATGGCCTCATCAACCACCAGAAGGCCCTCTGCCACCTCGATAAGATGGCCTGGAGGTACCGGCGCTCCAAATACGCGGCACCTAAATCCAGCCGGCGTCGAGCGCTCAAAATCGAAGTTGACGAGCGTATCGATATGGTCGAGCTCTTCTCGTGGAACACCAAGCGAAACCAGATAGTCGGCAACGATCCCAACTGCCGTTGAAGCCCTCAGCCCCTTGGCATCGAGTCCCAATTTGGGCAGGCTCGCGGTCAGCTCCGCCTCGCCAGCAAGCGAGTCCTCATCGTATAGGCTGCTTGCTCGCGAGAGCGGCTCGGACGGGCGCGCCACGTTGTGGTACAGCCAGGCAGTCTTATGAGACAGGACGATCGGCAGGTCCATGAGCCCTCCAATGGAGTCGGATAACCAACCTTATTCCCCTGCCCACGGGTCCGCACACCTTCGTGCACAAGAAAGCGATTCCACCCGATCGGGTGGTAGGAAAACCATCACAACATTCGATGCTTTTCCCGATTTTGGCAAAAAACGTCGAATGTTGTGATGGTTTGAGGCTAGGTGAGGGGCATGGAGGGGTCAAAGCATCGTGCTTGGAGCGTGACTATTTTCGCCCCGCCGCCAACACAAACCTTGACTCTACAATCGTTGTAGGGTTTTCACTACACTGGTACGTAAACAAACCCAGCCAGAAAGCCCCGCCCATGGAACACGACCTTACACGCGGCAATGTCCTCAAGACCATCGCGGTCTTTGCCCTGCCTTATATGCTCTCCTACTTTTTGCAGATGCTCTACGGCATGGCCGACCTGTACATGATGGGGCAGTTTAGCGGCGCTGCCGGCATCACCGCTGTGGGCAACGGCGCGCAGACACTCTATATCATTACCGTGACGCTCGTGGGTCTGGCCATGGGAACGACGGTCATCGTCGGCCACGCCGTGGGCTCGCGCCGCTTCGATCGCGCCGAGACCGCCATCGGCAACACCATCACGCTGTTTATGGGTGTCTCGGTGGTGCTGGCCGCTGCCTTGCTCGCACTGTGCCCGCAGATTGTGGCACTCATTGGCACGCCGGCCGAGGCTGTCGAAGGCACCGCCGCCTACCTGCGCATTTGCTTTATCGGCATTCCCTTTATCGCCGCGTACAACATCCTCTCGGCCATCTTTCGCGGCCTAGGCGATTCGCGCTCGCCCATGTACGTGATTGGCGTGGCATGCATCATCAACATCGCGCTCGACTTTCTGTTTATCGGCCACATGGGGCTCGGCCCCGTAGGCGCGGCACTCGGCACAGTCATCGCGCAGACGGCGAGCGTGGCTCTCGCGCTCGTGTGGCTCAAGAGCCGTCGCACAAACATCCACGTTAAGCGCAGCGACCTGCGCCCCCAGCCCGAGGTGCTCGGCAGCATTCTTAAGATCGGCGTGCCCGTGGCCGTGCAGGACGGCTGCATCCAGGTGGCGTTTATGTTCATCACCGTCATCGCCAACCACCGCGGCCTGGTCGACGCCGCCGCCGTGGGCCTGGTCGAAAAGATGATCAGCTTTTTGTTTATCGTGCCGAGTTCTATGGGCGCTACCGTCAGCGCGCTCACGGCGCAAAACGCCGGCGCGGGCAAGGGCGACCGCGCGCGTCAGGTGCTCAAGGATGCCATGACCATCTCGGTGGTGTACGGCTGCCTGATCACGGTGCTGATGTGGCTGGTGGCGCCGGCGTTTATCGGCTTTTTTGCCAAGGACGCTGCAGTAGTCGCCGCCGGTACCGGCTATATGCGCAGCTACATTTTCGACGCGATCTTTGCCGGCATCCACATTTGCTTTAGCGGCTTTTTCGCTGCGTATGGCAAGAGCTACATCGGCTTTGCGCACAACGTGCTGGCTGTGGTACTCATTCGCGTACCCGGTGCATGGCTGCTGTCGAACGCCTATTCCGACACGTTGTTTCCCATGGGCATCGCCTCGCCGTGCGGATCGATTTTGTCGGCGGTCATTTGCGTTGTCGCGTTTACCGTGCTCAACCGCCGCGGGGCTTTTGACAAGTTGGTGGCGTAGCGGGGCAACGCGAGATTGCCCTGATCGATGACATCATCAGCGACGACCCGGCAACCTACGTGACGCAGATCACGGTGCCGGTTGCCCCAGCAAAGTAAGAACCGCCCGGAAGGCATCGTGCTTCCGGGCGGTTCTTCAATTTGGTTATCGACGCCTTAAGCCTCCGGCACCTGACCAGTCGCCAGGATCTGCTCGAGGGCGTCCTCGTCCAGCACGGGTACGCCCAGCTGCTCGGCTTTGGTGAGCTTGGAGCCCGCTTTGGGGCC
>CAUDYH010000252.1 GCA_958453575.1 uncultured Collinsella sp. | reverse complement strand
CAATCGTCTGCAACTATCTGCAGAAGTGCGCAATCGTCTGCAATTGCCTGCAGCCCCGAAAATACAAAAAGCCCCGACCGCACGGGCGGCCGGGGCAAGCATGCTGACGCGAACCAGCCATCTGATTATATTGCCGCACGTCCCAGTCCGGACCGTGCGGTGGCGATGCCCACCATATCGACCCAGTCCAGGGCCGATGACATATCGGAATGCACCGACCTCACCGACACCCCCAGCGTCCCCGCGATCTCCTGCAGCGTGCGGTCCTCACAGTAGCGCAGCTCCAGAACGTCGCCCCAGCGCTTGCCCGGGTTGGCCGAGCGCACGCCCGCACAGAGCTCTCGGCCCCGCTCCACCTCGTGCCGCAACTCCGACAACTCCGCGCCGCTGCGGCGCTCGTAGTCTATGCGGTCGTCGGTGGACCTCATGAAGTCCGTCCCGTGGGCGCCCTTGCCCACGGCGTCGTAGCGCTGGGCGCGCACCTGCTCGCGCGCCCGCATAGACTGGATGACCGCCAGCCTGCGGTCGATGCCGCGCTGGGCGGCCCGTACAGTCTCCAGATATTCACGTGCATCCATGTGACCTCCCGCGTGGTACCATGCTCTACGCCACATAGAGGATGCCGGGAGGCGTCTTTGCCAAAGGCCGCCGGCGCTCCAACGCCAGCGGCCTTAATTATATATCTACCTATGTCTACCTGCGGAAACTCAATATCTCATCGCGACCTCGCGCCGCATGGCCATGATCTCGTCGTGCGCCGGCCCCGACCCGGCCAGATAGCGGTCCACCCTGTCGCGCTTCGGCTTGACTCCCTTGCGCCGGGCCTCCTTCGCGCGGCGCTGCTCATGCTCGCGGCGGCACGCATCCGAGCAGTACTTGGCCTTCGGGGCCTGCGGGATGAAGACCCTCCCGCAGATCGCGCACGTCCTCTCCTGCACGTCCCACATCACCATCGTCTCATCGACCTCCTGCACCTGCGGGCGCGCCGCGCCTCGATGCTCTTGCGCACGCGGCGGTTCTCGGCGAGCATCCGCCACAGCTTCTCAAACAACCTCATCGCTTCGCCTTCCTCGACCTCTTGAGTGCGCGGGCGCGGTCACGCTGCAGCGCCCTCGCCCTTCGTTCCGAATCCCTGATCTCCCTCGCCGACACGCTCGGCGCGTCTGCCCGTCCGTGCACGAGCGCGCGGCGCGGGGGGCCCGAAACCAAATCGGGCACCATGCGCCAGGCGGTCGCGCGGAACAGCTCGGCCGCCGAGCGGATCACCTTCTGTTCCAGCTGGACGCGAGCGTGGCCACGGCGTGCTCAAGCGATGCCTGCCCCACGCTCCCCCACGCGATCCTGTCGGACATGCCGCAGGCGGGGCACGTCACGCTCATCACGTTGGGCTCGGTCAGGGAGCGCACGCGCACGTCCTCAGCTACGGGCTCGACCCCGCACCGGGGGCACGCCTTGAACTCGACATCGTTAAAGGTCACAGCTCTCTCCCATCTCGTTTGCGATCGGTCGGTCGATGAGGTCAGCCAGGCGATAGACGGAATCTGCCGTGAACCAATACTCATCATCAGGCTCGAGGCCGAGGGCGGCTTCGACGTCATATGGGTGGATCAGGTGATATGCGTCATATTTTCTGACGTCCAAAT
The DNA here is from genome assembly GCA_958453575.1 of uncultured Collinsella sp. Taxonomy (GTDB): domain Bacteria; phylum Actinomycetota; class Coriobacteriia; order Coriobacteriales; family Coriobacteriaceae; genus Collinsella. Next base: position 1,413 of record CAUDYH010000252.1, on the reverse strand, counting down.
TGCGCAGTTTCTTAGCTACCTCGCGGCGTTCATTGTCGTCAATCCTCATACAGCACCTCCAGACCGTACGCTACGGCGGCATCGTGCTCGATGCGGCATCCACGCGCGTCCTCCCAGCCTTTGCAGAAGTAAGCCGCGTGGCACAGGCTCATGTTCTCAAGCGACTTGGCGAGATAGCAGAGCGGTATCTGCACGACGCCGCGCTCCTTCATGGCCACGTCGCTGTACCACTCGTCGGTGAACAGGGTGTTCACGAACTCATAGCCCATCTCGCTCAGTGCGGCGCACGCCTTGTCCCTCGCCTCCACGATCTCCTCGTCTGTCTTGCCAGCCATCGGCTGGGAAATCATCGCTCGCTTCATCACCTAAAGCTCCTCTCCGCAGAACGGGCAAGGTTTAAGCTCCATTGAGTAGCCTCCTATTCCATATGGCTGCTGCCACCATTTCCGTATCGTAGTAGTCCGTACTCGGATGAACCCAGCACGGGTTCCCGTGTGCGCAGCAAACGCTGAATGGTCCAATTCCGCATGGACTAGATGACACGATTTCGGCATCGCCACCGCAAAACGGACACGGCTTCAGTTTGATTTCTTCCATCAGTCCTCTTATCGGCTGTAGGCGAGGGCGATGTCCTTGAAACGGTCATACACCCTGTCGTTGACGATGTATCGGTTGTAGTCGCCCTGCTCCGTATAGTGCCAGCGGCCCTCGCTATGCCCATCGAGCAGGTAATCACGAAGCGTGTCGTCCGGTGTGAAATCTCCGTCGACCATCTGGCGGAACGTCAGCTCATCGACACCCAAGTAGCCGCGGAACGCCTTCGCTATTTCCTCGACAGCGTTGATGGTGGTTTCCTTGGTGACGACGAACACGACGCGAATAACCGTCCAACACCTGCAGATGCTCTCACGATGCGCAAACGCCTTGTTCACGCGGTCGAGGTCATCGACGGTCCTACAGTGGTAGACGACGCGGTCGAAGCCTCTCAGTAGACGCATGACATCGTCGTCGTGCATGTATTGACGGAGAGTCTCGGCGCTTGTGTGCATCTCCGTCTCGACGTTGTGCCAATAGCAAATCTCTTGTGTCATGGCGTACCACGCGGCACGCGTCTTGTCGGTCACAATGCCGTGCATCGGGTCGCCGCCGCCGGAGAAGCTGAGGAACTCAATGTAGTCATCTCGCAGCAGGTTGCGCAGGGTTTTCGACACGGCCAGTGCGTCAGTCTCCGGCAGGGCCATACCGGTTTGCTTGGTGATGCAGTACGGGCACTGGTAGTGGCACCCGAAGTTGGTGATGACGGAGTAGCTTGTGTTAGGCATCCTGCTCACTTCGTGCTCCATTCCTTCACGATCTCCTTCTCTTCAGCAACCAAGATCAGCGCCTTGTTGAGACATCGCCTCGCCTGGCGCA
>CAUDYH010000251.1 GCA_958453575.1 uncultured Collinsella sp. | reverse complement strand
TTTCTTTTGCAAGTACAAGCGCACGATACAGAGACTTTTCCAAGGAAACCCTATCTTCGACTAGATCGGCAAGAGCCGGATTCTCGCCTGCTGATTCAATGGCACTTATCTCTTCAGAGCTTAACGGAGTAATGGCGAAGCAAGATTCCAAAAAGGAGTCTCTATCATGCTCCCAAGTACTTTCGTTGATTTGTTGTTTGCCAAAGAAAAGAAGTAAGTCATTCTTCAGACTATTGAGATCGTACCTTACGTTGTCGCTATCAAGGCAAAGAGCAAGAGAGTCGGGCCCCACCACTCCTTTCAAGTTAGAGGGATTCATTCCAGGAAGAAGGATTGGAATGGACTTTGAACCCTGGACCCATGCGGCACCCATTTCATTTAGTGAAGCCGGACTGGAGTAGTAGTTGTCTTTTGAAATTACGAACAGGACAAAGAGCTCATAGTCCTTAAAACAGCTTTTCAAGAACTCATAGATATTCTTTCCGAGCGGAATGCCGTATCCAGGATAGGAGGAGCAGAAAACATCCTTATCCGTAAAGCCGATTTTGCGGAGCAGTTCAACAAGTGAAGCAACATATTCGGAATCTTTTGTTGAATGACTAATGAAAATAAGCTTTTGCCTGATTTGCATCGGAATGTCACAGTGGCTGACGGACGAATTAAACCATCCATTGTTATTCTTAATGGTGCGTATGATGTGAGGAAGTCGTCTCATATTGTCTTCATGCGTATCAACATTGAAGACAAATTCGTTGCTCCTGATACTGTCAATATTCTTTTCATACCATGAAGCAATTTCTCTGCATGCGTACAGCACCCCATCCATGTCTTTTGTTTCCAATGACTCCGTCAATAGTTTCCTGGTGGAAGTTATGGGTGCGTCGCTGGTGTATTTGTCTATTGATGCGGAAATACCATTTAGCAGTGACCTTAGAATTGCATAGTTTGGGATTTCTTGAAAATCAGAATCATTCACGATGGTTACCCCACTTCCCTGTTCAGGGGCATATTACGTCTTTATCCTTGACTCGGGCAATACCCTAGCGGGGCCATGTCGAGCTTGCTGTCGTTCTCACACGTCAATCTTTCCGCCTCCTAGTTAGCACATCGTACGGGGTGACTTCCGCCGGCGATCTGGGTTTTACCTTCCTCTGCTCGACTGATCCCTTCAGCATGCCTTAACTTGTCTTCAACGAGGCACCTGTAAGCGTGTCCTTGAGCACTTTGGCGACTAGGCTCAGGTTCTCCTTGGAGTCCATCAGGCCCGCCACCTTGAGCGAGGGCCTTGGTGCCGGGATGTCTGAGACAATCGCGTCATCCTTCGGTTCAATGCGGCGCTTTCCGGCGATTTGGTCTGCTCACTTGGCCTGCTTTCTCTCGGGCGCGCAGAACTCATAGGGCGAAGAATCGACCCTGCCGATGTCGTACTGCCACGCCGCCGTCGCCCTCGCCCAACGAGCATTTCCTTGCTAGCGATGTCGCCAGACCGCCTCTCCGGGTCGATTGACAGTCGGGCAGCGAGGACGTCACCTTCTGTGCACTCGGCTAACCGCCCTTCACGAATCTCTATGCTAGCGAACCTTTCCAGCCCCGAAAGACAGTGCCACTCGGAGCGGCACATCGAGGACCCTGACTTTAGCACTGACAGCAAATCGGCCGAGAATGACCGCATCTGCGACTCCGGGCTTAGTCCCGTGGCACCAGCGTAAAAGTAGGGACCGTCGCTCTATTCTGTCACCTGACCCGGGAGAGAGTCGCGATCGCGGCCCTCTCGTTTCTCAAAAGGCGCTCCAGGACTGTGCTCCACTGGTTCATGTGAAGACTGGTAATAGATCCCCTTTTTGTAATGCGCAGGAAAACCAGTAAACTCACGATCATTTTCATAACTGAGAGGGCAGCCCGGCCCCGGCGAATACCCGAGAACCCCAAAGCGCACACCACGACGCTAAAATGGGTGAAGAAACTCGTGAACTTCTGCGGCTTCTATACGTCGCTTCACCGAGGCTATCGCGTCTTCCAAAACCATGCGGTGCCGCATATAGGTAACTCCGGGCAAGTTCTCAATCACCTCTTCAATGAAGTCAATCTTTCCTTGAAGAAGAGGGATTTCGCTCCCGCTCCACGATGCGCCGAAGGAAGACATGATTACTGGGACCTTTTTGAGCTCTTCTGAGCTAAGGCCCTCTTTGCACAATAAGACTATGTATTTGACCTTAAGATCCTTGGCTAACTCCATTGCGACATCTGGCAGATGGTCAGCAAGTTCTCCATCACGCATCGAACGCGAAGCCAGCCAAGACACGACTGCGTCGCAGTGATGCTCAATAGCGTAATTTAGAAAATGCTTCAAGGCGAAAGATTTCAACATACACTGCAGACTTATCTCAAACCCCTCTATGGCCATCCATGCTCTATCGGTTGCGGCCTCGCTGTTCTCTCCCCTCCATACAGCCTCACCTAAACGTTCCATCGCATAAGTCGCATTGAACTCCATGAGCACGGGTATTGCCCTCTCAAGAAATTGACTATCGTTGGCGACGATAAAACGAAGAAAATCCTCGTTCCAATGGGAGCTCGTTCCGCTTACGAGATTAAGCAAGATTTCTTCCGCAAGGATCAGCGTTTCTGGCTTGGAGACAAACGCCCTCTGCTCGGCATTGTTGATGTTTCTGGGAAGAAGTCTATAAAAGGCGCGCGAACCTCTGTCCAGCTTCTGCAGGACACAGGCCACGTATCTAGCGAAAAAGCCCGGCGTAGCAGATTCGATTTCCATTGCTGCCTCAAACGAAACGGTTTCGCCGTATTCGCCAGCTCCTTCCTCGATATCCCTTGCCAGCTCGGGACTGACTCCGAACTTCTCAAATCGCACTTCGTCAATCCGACTAAGCCATTCGGGAATCTCATTCTCCTCTCGCTTCAGAGCAAGAGCACGAACCCGATCGACGCTGAGCAAGTCAATCCAGCGAACAAGCAAATCGTCCGGGATCGTATACAAGGGCGCATCTGACAGGATGATCGGCTCTGCGTATTCGGTCAAAGTATCAGCACCAAGAACCATGACGTTTCTCAGGATTGG
>CAUDYH010000250.1 GCA_958453575.1 uncultured Collinsella sp. | reverse complement strand
ACACCCAGTTTTCGGCATCGACACGGAACGCGTGCCGCCGAATGACGCGATGTCGCGTTTCGTCGGCTTCGGGGACAAAAGTTGGGACAACCTCAAAAACTTTTTTCAAACTCAGGGCTTTGAGTTTTTGTTTTTGTCCCAAAGTGCGCGGCGGGTCGCCTTTGGAGGCTCGATGGCGCCGAAAACGCCCGTTTTGAAACTCAACCGCCCTTTTGCCTGCAAGCCGCCAGCTGCAATCGCAAGTGAATTAACGCGGGTGGCTTGCGCGCCATTTGCAAAACTCCAGGTCGCAGGTCTTCGCCATTCGTGAACAAAGTGAGTAGTCTCAGGTGGCTTGCTTATGAGTTGGCGAACGGGCCTTCAGGATTCAGGGCAAACATGCTGGTAGAATAGGATTCTCAAATCAATGACAGGAGACCGAGCATGGCCGAACCCCACGATAGGAAGCCGATCCTCACGATCGAGCAGCAGATAGAGCACCTCAAGCAGAAGGGCGTAGCCTTCGAGCTGTGTTCCGAGGAAGAGGCCACGGACTACCTGCGCGACAAGTGCAACTTCTTCAAGCTCGCATCCTACCGCAAACTCTTCTCGAAATACGAGGGAGGCCCGCGCGACGGCCGCTACGTAGACCTCGACTTCGGCCAGCTGCGCCTGCTCGCGGCGCTCGACCAGGAGCTGCGCCACGCCCTGCTCGGCATGACGCTCGACATCGAGCATTTCCAGAAGGTGACACTGCTTCGCGAGATGGAGGACCGCGGAGAGGACGGCTACGCCATCGTGGCCGACTACATGGCATCGCTTACCGCTGCAAACAGGGAGTACCGCCTGCGCGAGCTCAAGATGAGCGGCCGCAGCCCCTACAGCTCGAGCCTCTACGCGAAGTACTCCGGCGACATGCCTGCCTGGGCCTTCCTCGAGCTCACCTCGTTCGGCACCCTCATCGACTTCGTGCGCTTCTGCGCCAGGCGATGGGGCGACAGGCGCCTCGAGGCCTCCCACTACGACCTCAAGCGCGTGAAGTCCGTCCGCAACTGCGCCGCGCACGGCTCGTGCCTGATCAACTGCTTCGCCGAGAGGGGCGCCGCCCGGGGCTCGGCGTCCAGCGGCGTCTCCCGAAGGGTCGCCGCCGTGGGAATTCCCAAGGCGACCAGGAGGAAGTGGATGGGGAACACGGCCATGCAGGAGGTCGCGACCGTGCTCGTGGCGCACTCCGGCTTGGTACCCGAGGGCTCCTCGCGCTCGCGCGCCGCATCCGAGCTCGCCGAGATGTTCGCCAGGGCCGACGGCGGAACCGAGGCGCTGCCCGACAAGGGGCCCGACGCCGCAGCTCGCTCCGCGCTCGAGTTCCTTCGCAGGTTGACAGAATCGCTCGGGTTGGTAGAATAGCCTGCAGATAGCAAAACCTTCACGGTTTTAGGGGCGGACTTGCGCAAGCGACTCTGCCCTATTTTTATATTCACTCGCTATAGGAGACGGGTGATACCTGGGTCAATGACAGAACTGAGAAGCCCGGAATAATGGAGCCAGTTAGAAACCCTCGGGTTTGCGGGGCGAGATCGTGAGAGCGATTCTGCCCTATTTTTTTCCTCCGTCTGCCCCAAACCAAGTAGTTCGAAGATAGCCTGTAGGTGTCCTCGTGGGCGCCTTTTATTTTCAGGGAATCGGCCGCTTCATGAACGAGCGACCGGCTTGACCTAGATCGAACCGCCTTCATCTCCGTCTAGGCGCCGGCGATCAACATCGTAAATCCGCGCGTGCTACAATGCGGGCACCAGAGATGAAAACACAGTCCCCGTCGGGTAGTCGTGGGCGTGCGGGAGTCCGCATCAGTAACCTGCCTCCTTGGTTGTCCCTTCTCTGCATGGTCATCTACATAAAGGAGGAACCAGCCATGCAGATCAGCGTGTCGTCCACCCTGACCGTATATCACGACGGCCAATTCTGGGTCGGGCTGGCGGAGCATGTCGAGGACGGCAGATACGGCGCCGCCCGCATCGTCTTCGGCGCAGAACCGTCCAATGAGGAGATCCTGCGATTCGTTGTCAGCAAATGGGCGAAGCTCTCGTTCTTCGGTCACGATTCGACCGAGGCGAGCAAGCCCGCGAAGAACCCCAAGCGACGCGCCCGCGAGGCGGCGAAAGCCCTCAAGCAGCCGGCGATGAGCACCAAGGCGCAGCAGGCGCTCGCGAATCAGCGGGAGACGATGAAGCGGGAATCGGCTCAAGCAAGAAGCCAGCGTCGCGCGGATGAGGCGGAGACGCGCTTCGAGCAGCGAAAACTGAAGCGCAAACAGAAGCATCGTGGGCATTGATCGCCATGTGCAGCAAGGCAAACCATATACAGCAGTGGAGCCAGTTCCACTTGAAGCCGACGCCGCGTAGACGCTAATGGTGACGGCTATGCACGGGCACGGGCGAGCCACTGCACTTCACAGCTTGTTTCTCAAGTATTTGGGACGCACACGCGGCGTTCAAAAATGCGGAGCGACTCCACATGGCTCGAGACTGAGCCGAAGTGCCCTACTTCTCGCCCTCCAGCAGCCCCACGATACGGTCGATGTCGACGGCGAAGTGGGGCCTTCCCTCGCGCTCGTAGCGGTCGAGGTACGCCTGGCACTCGGAGACAATGCGCTTGGTGTTGCCGTCGATGATGCGCTGGAGCGTCTCGTAGTAGGCCGAGCCCTCGGTCCTGAAGCGGCGCTGGTAGGACTTGGTTATGGGGAACATCTTGATGTAGTGGATGCCGTGGCGACAGCCGGGGCGCGTCGTGGGGCGGGGTGGCAACGCAAAGTACTGGTCTTTGGGCACGTTGGGGGCGATGTTGGAATGCAGCGGCACGGCGAAGTCCCTGCGCTTCCCGCGGAAACGCAGCCTCACCACCACGATGCAGGGGAGATTGTGCTTAAGCATGAGCTCGCGGTCGCCCTCGACGAGGTCGAAGAAGTCCTGGGAGATGGATACGACCTTCACCGGTTGCGCCTCTTCATACGAAGTGGGGCCCGCATCGCTGCAGGCCCCTACAGGTGGGCGATATTCTACGCCTTGCGGCACCCCGTCGCCCACGGAGGTTAAACGTGCACGTAAGCCGT
>CAUDYH010000249.1 GCA_958453575.1 uncultured Collinsella sp. | reverse complement strand
ATGTCGTGCAGGATATTCGTATCGCCCAGGTGCAGGTCGGCGGTAAACCACATCATCGTCTATGTCCTCATTTCGCAACGCGTCAAACTCGTGCTAAGTATACAGACACAGCGATGCGTCGGTTAGCCAAAGAGCCCGCCGAACAGACCTCGGCGGTGTTTGTCTTTCTTTTTCGACGCGTCACCCTGGGCGTTCTTGTCCTGCCGCTTCTTCCGGTCCTGCTCTAGCTCATCATCGTCGAGCAGCATATCCCACTCAAACGGGTCGTCCGTCAGATCGAACAGGCCATCGCCATCAAACATGACCGCCTCCATTGCCGATTAGCGAGCATCCACCACATAGAGTCCAACGCGCACCTGATGCCACGGGCTGCGCTCGGGGGCAACCTGTTGCACACGGGCCTCAAATACGTACCCATGGCCGTAATACATCATCAAGGACAGCGGGCCGGCCTCGTTTCCCGGAACATAGCCGAGCTTGGTGTTGCCGTAGTAGATCGCAACCGCCTCGGGATCATGGGGATTATCGCGCTCGGCACACAGCGTCAGCTTATCGCCCGCTTTAAGATCGCCCAAGACCAAGGCGCCATCGGCATACTGAAATCCTGCAATATGAAACGACAAAAGAACACGTGAAGGCTCGTACATGGCAGCTCCTCTACCGGCCGGAATACCCGGCGTTTAACCTTATTGAGAAGTCTACGGGCCCGTGCGGACACAAATTCATCCTGTCTGCGTCTTTCAATCGCTTGCCGCAACGCTTGCGCGACGGGACGCTTGCAGATAAGATAGGGGCACGGATGGCACCCGTGGCAGCGGGTCTTGCCAACTCCGATACACGTTTTCATCGTGAGAAGTGGCCGTCTTCGCTTACGCGGGGGCGGCCACTTTGTTTATCCCTATGCCATCTGATTTTAATGCACAAACATGCGCACGAATTTGTGCTTCCAGCTTGCGTAGGGCGCATACCGAAACGGCACGTCCAGCCAGGTTACCTTGTTCACGATGCTCTTCTTGTGGCTAAACGTATCGAAGCTCTCGCGGCCATGGTACTGGCCCATACCGCTCGCACCCATGCCGCCGAAGCCCATATGGCTCGTAGCCAAGTGCATGATCGTGTCGTTAACGCAGCCGCCGCCAAAGGGCACGTAGCGCACAAAGCGCTCCTGAACTGCGCGATCCTGGCTAAAGATATACAGGGCCAGCGGCGTCGGACGATCTGCAATAAACGCCTCGGCCTCATCCAGGCTCTCAAACGTCAGCACCGGCAAGATGGGACCGAAAATCTCTTCCTGCATCACGGCGTCCTCAGGCGCCACGCCGTCTAGGATCGTCGGCTCAATCTTGAGCGACGACTCGCGCGCCGTGCCTCCCAGCACAACCTTGTCGGGGTCGATCAGCCCGCGTACGCGCGCGAAATGCTTGGCGTTGACAATATGACCGTAGTCCTCGTTGTCGAGCGGGTGCTCGCCAAACATGCGACGGGCCTCCTCCTTGATGAGTCCCAGCAGCTCGTCGTGCACGCGCGTATCGACCAGCAGGTAGTCGGGCGCCACGCAGGTCTGCCCCACGTTGAGCCATTTACCAAAGGCGATGCGCCGTGCCGCGACTTTTAAGTTTGCCGTGGCATCCACAATGCAGGGGCTCTTTCCGCCCAGCTCAAGCGTCACGGGCGTCAGGTTTTTACTTGCGCGCTCCATGACGAACTTGCCGACCGGAACGCTACCGGTAAAGAAAATCTTGTCCCAGCTCTCGTCGAGCAGCGCCTCATTCTCGGCACGGCCGCCTTCGACGACCGTCACCAGGCGCGGATCAAATGCTTCCTCGCAAATCTGCCTGAGCACCGCGCTCGATGCCGGAGCATAGGCACTCGGCTTGATGACCACGGTATTGCCCGCGGCAAGGGCGCCGGCAAGCGGCTCGAGCGTTAGCAAAAACGGGTAGTTCCAGGGCGCCATAATGAGCGTGACGCCATAGGGCACGGCTTGCGTTTTGCACACACTCACGGCGTTGGCGAGGTCACACGGACGCAGGCGCGGACGGCTCCATCGAGCCACATGCGCAATCTGATGACGAATCTCGGAAAGCGAGGTGCCGATCTCACACATATAGACCTCGTCATGCGACTTTCCCAAATCGGTCTTGAGCGCATGGGCAATATCGGTCTCGTGTGCCCGCACCGCCTCGCGCAGGCGCACGAGGGCGCGACGTCGAGCATCGACATCAAACGTGGCGCGCGTCTTAAAGTAGGCGCGCTGTTCGCCGACAATGCGCGCGATTTCCTCGGTGTTCATGGGCCCTCCTAGTTCTCATCCTCAAACATACCACCCGCGACGACCTCGTACATACGCTCGAGCTCCAAACGGTCCATCAAAAGTGGAACGGGGTATAGCGGATTGGCCTCGGCATCGGCATGGGCCGCCATTTGCGGAATATCGGAGCGGCGAATGCCCGTCACATATTTGGGAATGCCCAAGGCGGCATTCATGCGGTCGACCCAATCGATAAAGGCCTCGGCCGCAAGACTGTCCTGCGCGTTAGCCGGCGCGATACCGGCCATGCGAGCAAGATCGGCAAGCTTGGGGGCGGCGGCGTCACCATAAGCGCGAAGCATGTGCGGCAGGATGATCGCGTTGGCCAAACCGTGCGGAATTCCGTATCGGCCGCCCAGACTGTGCGCGATGGCATGCACGTATCCGACATAGGAGCGGGTAAATGCAACACCCGCTTTATACGCCGCCGAAAGCATATTGCGACGAGCGCGCATGTCGTCGCCATGCTCATAAGCCTCGGGCAAATTGTCGTGGATGAGCTGGACCGCCTGACGCGCCATCTTGCGCGTGTAGGGCGTGGTGCTACGGCCGATAAAGGCCTCGACGGCATGCGTCAGGGCATCCATGCCCGTCTGCCCCGTAATGGAGGCGGGCAGGCCGCGTGTAAACTCGGGGTCGTGCACCGCAAAGCGCGGGATAAGCACAAAGTCGTTAATGGGGTACTTGTAGTGCGTCTCGTCATCGGTGATAACCGCCGCGAGTGTGACTTCGCTTCCCGTACCGGCGGTAGTGGGAACCGCAATAAGCAGCGGCAGGAGACGG
>CAUDYH010000248.1 GCA_958453575.1 uncultured Collinsella sp. | reverse complement strand
AGCACGGGCATCGCGCTCGGCCGCCAGCCGCACTTCCTCGATCTGCAGCTTGGCGGCGTCCAGCTTGGCATGCAGCTCGGCCACCTCCTTGGCAGAGGTCTCACGCACGGCGGCGAGCTCGGCCGCAGCAGCGTCCTTGGTGGCCTGCAGCTCGGCAGCGTCGGCAGCCGTCTTGGCGGCCAGGGCCGCAGTAGCGTCGCTCTTGACCTGCGCGACCTGAGCGGCAGCGGCCTGCTCGGCGGCAGCAACCTTGGCGTCCGCGTCGGCACGGGCGGCCGCGACCTCGGCATCGGCCTCGGCACGCATCTGTGCCAGCTGCGCCGCCGCAGTCTCACGCGCCTCGACAGCGTCGGCCTCGGCAGCTTTCTTGCCCGCCTCGACATCCTCCAGCGAGCCGCGCAGTTCCTCGGCATCCGCCTCGGCCATCTGAGCGCGCTGCGTCAACGCCAGCTCGCGCGTCTTGGCCTCGTCCAGCTCGTCGGCCAGGTCATCGCGCTCATCGGTCAGCGCATGCGCCTGCACCTTCCAGGACTTGAGCTGCCCCTGGAGCTCCTCAATCTGCTCGCGGGCCTCGGCCAGCGCCTGCTCGGCATCGAGCTGGGCCTGCGTGACCTCCTCCACAAACACACAACGAACCTCGACATCGGGCAGGTCGGGGCTATCGACCTGCACCTCCTTGATCTCTTTAATAAACTTGGGCGCCACCGGCGCGTGTTGCACGCTCTCGAGTTCCTGCAGGTTGCGCTCGTCGTCGGTCAGGCTCTTAAAGACGGTGTAGTTGTTGATGAGGTTGGTGTACATCTGCACCATGTACTCGTCATCGAACGCCAGCGCCTGCTGCTGCACGTCGATGTTGTAGCCGACCTTGTCGTAGCGCTCCATAAACTGCCACAGCTGGTAGCACTTGCGGTAGTTGGGGTCCTTCATGATGAGGTTGGTGCGCTGGATGGGGCTGCGGACCGCACTGCAACCGTTCATAATCTGGCAGAACGACGCGCCACGCAGCGCCATGACCAGACGGCGCACGCGGTCGATGCGCATAAAGACGTCCATGTTGTCGGCGTCGTTCTCGGCAAAGCTCTGGCGGTTTTTGACCGTCATCTCGACGTTGTACTCGATCTCTTCGTACGCATCGTCGATCTTGCTGTGCATCTTAAAGCGGTTGCGGATCTCGTTGCCCGTAGACCAAAAGATCACGTCGGTGCGCTTGTCCACAAACGTCAGCAGGCGCTGAATCAGGTGGTAGATAAAGCGGTTCTCGTACAGGTCGTAGGTCTCGACGGTATTGACGTTGAGGATGCGCGTGGGATGGACGCCGCCATCGTCGCTCGGCGCCAGGAACTGCGTGTTCTGGCTCAGGTGACGGACGCTGTCGGCGCTGATCTTTTTGGCGAGCGAGACCGGCACCACCTCTTCCTCGGTGGTGATAAAGCGGCGCGGCTTTTCGATAATGGTATTGATGGCGTCGAGCGAGTCCTCGATCATGCTGATCCATTCCTCGTCCACCACCTTGACGAGCTCCTCGCGCTGCTGCTCGATCGTGGTGCCCGAGGCCTGCGCCATCTCAAACAGATAGCGGAAGTAGCGGCTGTCCTCCTGGATGGGCTCCATCTGCTCGGAGAAGCTGGTATAGAGGTCCTGAATGGTCTCGGACATGGGTTACTCCATAGGTTGGATCGATCGGAAAGGGACGGGGCGACATCACGCCGCCCCGCACTTACGCCATTAGTAGAAGTTCTGGATCCGCTGCAGGTACATGACGGAATCGGGCAGGCCGCCCTCGCCAAAGGTCTTCTCGATGTACTCGATCAGGCCCTTCATCTCGTCGCGCACAAAGCTCACGTTCATGGACTCAAACTTCTTGAGCACCTTGCGGGCGATGATGTAGTCCATACCGCCCAGCTCGGTGCCGCCGCACGCCACGTACACGGGGATAAAGTCGTACATCTGCTTGATGATACGGTTACCAAAGGCCAGCTTAAAGCGAGTCTGCAGGTACTGGTCCAGCTTGTGCATCTTCTGGAGCAGCTCGTCGTCGATCACGTACTCGACCTTGGCCTTCTGGAACAGATACTGCAGGTGGTCGGCCGTCACGTGCACGCGCTCGTGCGGCTCGCATTCAAACGCGTCAGCGCGCTCGTTGAGCTCGATGGGGATCGCACGGTCGTACACCTTGTCCGTGATGGTAAAGGTGGAGTCGTCGTTGTTGGCGGTGCCGATAAACCACAAGCTGTCGGGAATGGTGAGCTTGCCGTCGTGCAGGGCCTTGGGGTCGGCGGCCCACTGGGTGGGCACCAGGTCGAGCACCCACTCGTCGTGGCTGGGCATCTCGAGCACCGACAGGATCTCGGCAAAGTAGTACTCCACGCGGGCGAGGTTCATCTCGTCGAGCACGATCATGGACGGGTCCTGGCGAAGGCCTGCCTCGTACACGGCGCGCAGGAACTCGGTCTCGTTAAAGCGCTTGGAAAACTCGTTAAAGTAGCCCAGCACCTCGGTGCGATCGCGGAAGCTCGGCTGCACCGACACGATGGTCGCGGGGTTGTCCAGGTAGCGGCTAAAGCTGTAGGGCAGCGACGTCTTACCGGTACCCGAGATGCCCTCCAGGATCAGCAGCTTGGAGGCGGCCATGCCGGCCACAAAGCGGCGGATGATCTCGGGCGTGTAGTAGAGCTTCATCTGGCTGCAGGCGAACGCGCGGAAGCTGTCGACAAAGTCCTCCAGCGAGATGGCATCGTCGTAGACCGGCGATTCCCAGTCGCGGTACTTAAGGTCCACAAGGGACAACTTGGGGAAGCGGTTGGCCTGCGCAATCTCTTTTTCCTCGGCTAGGGTCTTGGCCTCAACGGTGGCCTTGGCCATGGCGGCTGCGGCGTCCTTGACGCCCGCGCCATCGAGCGCGAGCGACGCGTTGCCCGACACCACGGCAGCCGTGGCGCCCTCGCCCGCAGGCGCGCCCGCGGCGGCGCCCACCACGTTGCCCACCGTGGGCAGATGGTCGTCGGCCAGGGCCGAGGCGCCCACGTACGGAATCTGCTTGGTGCCGCCCATGGCATTGACCTTGAGCGCCAGCAGCTTGTTCTTCTCGTCCATAAGAT
>CAUDYH010000247.1 GCA_958453575.1 uncultured Collinsella sp. | reverse complement strand
GAGGCTTATCCCGAGCTGCTCAAGAACGTCGCGCTCGTTAAGGGCATCGTCGCCTCCGAGGAGGAGCGTTTCTCAACGACGCTCGATAACGGCCGCGTTTACCTGGACGAGGCCCTGGCCGCGCTCGCCGACGGCGCTGTCCTTCCGGGCGATGTTGCCTTTAAGCTTCACGACACCTTTGGTTTCCCCATTGACCTGACTGTCGAGATCGCCGGCACCGCCGGTCACGACGTCGACATGGATGGCTTTACCGCTTGCATGGAGGACCAGAAGGCCCGCGCCCGCGCCAACGCTAAGGGCGATGCCTGGGGTAGCTTTAACGACGTGTGGGTCGAGCTTTCCGACAAGGTTGCCGCGACCGAGTTCGACGGCTATGACAACGACGTCATCGATGGCGCCAAGGTTGTCGCCATCGTGAGCAACGGCGAGTCCGTCGAGTCCGTTGCCGCCGGCGAGGACGTCGAGGTCGTGCTCGACCGCACCCCGTTCTATGCCGAGATGGGTGGCCAGCAGGGCGACGCCGGCGAGCTTTCCGCCGAGGGCGTTGCGCTGACCATTTCCGATACCAAGAACCACAACGGCCTGTATGCCCACGTCGCCCACGTCGCCGAGGGCACGCTGACCGTTGGTGCTACCGTGACCGCCGCGCTCGACGCCGAGCGCCGTGGCTTCCTGCGTCGCAACCACACCGCCACGCACCTGCTCGACGCCGCGCTTAAGCAGGTCCTGGGCGAGCATGTCTCCCAGGCTGGCTCGTTGGTGACGCCCGAGCACCTGCGCTTTGACTTCACGCACTTCGAGGCTCTGTCCTCCGAGCAGCTCAAGGCTGTCGAGGACCTGGTCAACCAGCAGATCTTCGCTTCCAAGCCGGTTGTGACCCGCGTCATGGGCATCGACGAGGCCAAGGCCGCCGGTGCTGTCGCCCTCTTTGGCGAGAAGTACGGCGACGTCGTCCGCGTTGTCTCCGTGGGCGCCGAGGACCAGCCGTTCTCCCGCGAGCTCTGCGGTGGCACGCATGCCGCCAACACCGCCGAGATCGGTCTGTTCAAGATCATCTCCGAGTCTTCCACGGGCTCCAACGTCCGCCGTATCGAGGCCGTGACCTCCAAGGGCGCCCTCGATTACATGGCCGACCGCCTGGCGCTCGTTGACGCCGCTGCCGCTGCGCTCAAGTGCCGCGTTGACGAGGTTCCCGCCCGCGTGGAGAACCTGCAGGCCGAGCTGCGCGAGACTTCCAACAAGCTCAAGAAGGCACTCACCGGTGGCTCTTCCGACGCCATCTCCGGCGCCATCGAGGGTGCCGTCGAGGTCAATGGCTACAAGCTCGTCGTCGCTGAGCTCCAGGGCCTTGAAGCTGCCGACCTGCGCAACGTCTGGGATACCGTGCACCAGAAGGTCGCCGGCCCCGTCGCCTGCGTCGTCGCTAGCGTGACCGAAAAGGGCACCCCGGCCCTGCTCGCTGCCGGCTCCGATGACGCCGTCAAGGCCGGTTTCCACGCCGGTAACGTGATCAAGCAGATCGCGGGCCTGGTCGACGGTCGTGGTGGCGGTCGTCCCAACATGGCCCAGGCTGGCGGCAAGAATGCTGCCGGTATCGCCGATGCCCTCGCGGCTGCCAAGACCGCGCTCGGCGCTTAAGTAGTCGCTGTGGTCGCGCTCGCGCTGGACATAGGGGAGACCCGGATTGGCATTGCCGTCTCTAGCCGTGATGGCAAGATGGCAATGCCCGTCAAGGTGCTCCCGGCTGCCGAGGTCACTGGCATGGCCAAGATGTTCCGTTACCTGGTTGAGGACTATGAGCCCGATATCCTGGTAAGCGGACGTCCCTTGACCATGGCCGGTGAGCCCGGCCCCCAGGCCGAGCGCGTTGCCGCCGTTGCGCAAAAGATTGCCCAAGAGCTCGATCTTCCGCTTGAGTTTGAGGATGAGCGCCTGTCCTCGCAAGAGGCAAAGCGTATCCTGCGCGAGCAGGGACTCAACGAAAAGCAGATGAGGGGCAAGATTGACATGATCGCCGCCAGCCTGTTCTTGCAGACGTGGCTCGATCGCAAAAACGAGGAGGTTTCGCATGCCTAGCGCTTCCGATCCGCGCCAGCCGAATCGCCAGGGGCAGCCTACGCCGCGCCCTGTATCGTCCGGCCAGCGTCCGATGCAACCGACGCAGCGTGCGGCTCAGCCTGCTGCTCGTCCCGCACAGCCCTCCTCTCGTGCAGCACAATCTGCTCAGCGTCCTGCCCAACAGCCCGCTGCCCGCGTAGCCCGGCCCGCAAGCGGTACCCGCTTTAAGCAGCAGGCGCCCACGCAGCGTGCGCAGGCGCCTCAATCGCATGCGCGTACACATCATGCTCACGGCACACATGGCGTAGCTCCGGCCACGCGCTCGAGCTATAACACGCATGCCCGCCGTGGCGTCCAAAAGAAAAGCTCTCCGGTGCCTATGATTATCGGTGGCGTCATCGCCGTGCTTGCACTTGTCGCGATCGTTTTCTTTGTCGTGCCAGCCGTCAAGGGCTTCTTTGCCGGCGAGGATGCGAAAGTTGCTGCTGGCCAGCAAGTTACTATCACGATTCCCGATGGCGCCTCGGGTGATACCATCGCTTCGATTCTCTCCGAGAACCATATCGTCGAAGACCCCAAGGATTATTATGCGGCGGTCAAAAAGCTCAATGCCGATATGTCGCTTAAGCCTGGCGCCTACTCGTTTACCACGCTCATGGACGCGACCAAGGTTGTCCAGCAGCTCATGGAGGGGCCCAATGCCGGCTCCGATGCGCTGACTATCCCTGAGGGCCTAACGGTCGACCAGGTCGCCGATCGCGTGGCCGCGGCATACGACAGCATCTCCAAGGAAGACTTCCTTAACCAGGCCAAGGCGAGCAATTATGTGAATGATTACGCTTTCCTTAAAGATGCCGCGAACGATTCGCTCGAGGGCTTCCTATTCCCCAAGACCTATTCGTTGGGTAAGGACCCGTCTGCCGATGATGTGATTCGCGCCATGCTTGACCAGTTCAACGCCGAGTATAAGTCGCTTGACTTTGCCAGCTGCGAGGCCAAGATCAAGGAGCGCTATGGCGTGGAGATGTCCGATTACGACATCGTTAACCTTGCCTCG
>CAUDYH010000246.1 GCA_958453575.1 uncultured Collinsella sp. | reverse complement strand
AGCCGGCGTGGTTAGAATTCCTCAATTCATCGTAGTAAACCGGCATAGTTTCGTATTTCTAGCAGCTCCAAATTCATCAATACGTCGGCGTTTGCGAAAAAAGCCCGACCTCCGTAGGAGATCGGGCTTATAGGGCTCAGTTAAACCAAACCTACACGGTCAAATGACCCGCAGATTACATCTGCTCGGGCGCGGAAACGCCAACGAGGGTAAGCACCAGGGCGAGCGTCACGCGGACAGCGTCGCAAGCTGCCAGACGGGCGCGCGAAAGCTCGGGGTCGACGGGACGGCCCTCGCTCGGCAGAACCTGGCAGGCAGCGTAGAAGCTGTGGAAGTCGCCGGCGAGCTCCTCGGCAAAGTGGGTCAGACGGAACGGAGCGCGATCGCGAGCACAGCTGGCGATCAGGTCGGTGAGCTCGTTGAGCTTGCGCGAAAGGGCGAGCTCGGTCGGGTCGGTCAGCAGCGAGTAATCGACGTTCTCACCGATGGCCTTGGCGGCAACGGCCTTCATGCCCATCTCGTCGGCCTGCTCGGCGGTAACGTCGGCGGCACGGCGCAGGATGGAGCACACGCGGGCGTGAGCATACTGCACGTAATAGACCGGGTTGGAGTTGTCGCGCTTCTTAACGGCCTCGATGTCGAAGTCGACCATCTGGTTGGAGCTCTTGGAGATGAGCGTGTAGCGAGCGGCATCGGAGCCGACCTCGTCGACGAGCTCCTGCAGGGTCACCATGGTGCCCTTGCGCTTGGACATACGGACGGGCTTGCCGTTACGCAGCAGGTTGACGAGCTGACCCAGCAGAACCTCAAACTTGCCGGGGTAACCCAGAGCGTCGCAGACGCAGCGGACGCGCTCGATGTAACCGTGGTGGTCGGCGCCCCAGATGTCGATGACGTGATCGACGCGCTGGAACTTATCCCAGTGATAGGCGACGTCGGAGGCGAAGTAGGTGTACTCGCCGTCGGACTTGATCAGGACGCGGTCCTTGTCGTCGCCCAGATCGGTGGAGCGGAACCACAGGGCGCCGTCCTTGGTGTAGAGGTAGCCCATCTTGTCGAGCTTCTCAAAAGCGCGGTCGACGGCGGAGGTGCCGGCGGTCTCGCCCTCGGTGTCCTTCACATACAGCGAGCGCTCGGAGTACCAACGGTCAAAGTCGCAGTTGACGGCGTGGCAGAGGTCGCGCATGTTGTCGACCATCTTCACGTAGCCGCGCTCACGGAAGCTCTCCATGCGCTCCTGCGGATCGGCGTCGACCCACTTGTCACCGTCGGTGCGCCAGAACTCGGCAGCCTCATCGATGATGTAGTCGCCGCCGTAGGAGTCCTTGCCCAGGGTCTCGGCAAAGTTGTCCTGATACGGATGGGTCTCGGGATGCTCGTCGTTCTCGTCGGCAACGAAGGCGTCGCGATCGGCGATCAGCAGCTTGTGAGCCTCGTCGATATCAACGCCCTGCTTGGCGATGATGTCGGCAAGCTGCATATAGCGCGTGCTGATGGAGTTGCCGAAGGTGTTCATCTGAGAGCCGTGGTCATTGATGTAGAACTCACGCTGGATCTCATAGCCGGCGTGGTCCATAACGCGGCAGAGCGAATCGCCCAGCGCGGCCCAGCGGCCGTGGCCGATGTGCATGGGGCCGACGGGGTTGGCGGAAACGAACTCGACCTGGGTCTTCAGGCCACCACCGACGTTAGACTTAGCGAAGTCCATGCCCTTCTCGCGAGCCTCGCCAAAGATGGCATTCTTGACGGCAACGGAGAGGTAGAAGTTGATGAAGCCGGGGCCTGCGATCTCGACCTTCTCGATCGCGGGGTCCTCGGGCATATGGGCAACGATGGCCTCGGCGATCTTGCGCGGGGCGCAGTGGGCCAGCTTGGCGGACTTCAGGGCCATGGTAGAGGTCCACTCGCCATGAGAAGTGTCAGCCGGTCGCTCGATAGCGCAATCGTCAAGTTCAAATGCGGAAAGGTCGCCGGCCTCCTGGGCCGCAGCAAGCGCAGCGCGTACCAGCTCTTCAATCTTCTCGGGCATAGATCCTCCTTGTGTTAAAGCCCCCGAGCTCTTGGTCACTCGTAGGGCAAAAGCCAGAGTTTGTAGCACTCTATCACAAGCGACGGGCACTGTCGCAGGGTAAAGCTAATAGATATTGCATATGCACAAAAATGACTACAGCTTGCATGGAGTCACTCAAAGATGCCGGTCTGCCTGCAGATTATGCAGGCGTTGAAAATGCATAAAGGTGTGAATGAGCTGCGTCTGTTATCGAATACTCTTACCTATCAGAATTGTGTGCTTTTCCTGCATAAAGTAAGGGTTTCCGCACGTCAGCGTGGTATTCTAGACATACGCAAATTCGTATAAGTTGGAGGTAGCATGTTCTCAATCGGTCAACACGTCATTCATCCGGGTCAGGGAGTCTGCACCGTCGTCGGTTTTAGGGACGACACGCCGCAGCCCATGCTGCTGCTCGAGACCAAGCAGGGGCATGCGCAGACGATTCTCATGTACCCCGTGGCGCAGGCCGACCGTCTACATGCCGCCATCTCTCAACAGGATGCCGAGCACCTGCTGAGCCACTACGACGAGCTGGAATGCGACACCTTTACCGAGCGCAACAGCTCGCTTGAGGAAACGCACTTTAAGCAGCAGCTTAAGCTAGGTGCACCCGAGACAGTCCGTGTGGCAAAAACCATGATGCACCGCATTCGCCAGGCCGAGGAAGCTGATAAAAAGCCCAGCTCCTACTACATGCGCGTACTCAAGGAGGCCAAGCGTCGTTCCATCGAGGAGTTCGCCGTGGCCTTGGGCGTCACCGAGGAGGACGCCGAAGCTCGCCTAGCCCAAGCCGCCCTCAACTAACCCATCCGCGCCAAAAACCACCACAAAGGGGACAGGCACCTTTGTGGTGGTTTTCTTGTTCCAGTAGTATTCATTCTTAGCGATACCCACGAGCACAAGGAGTCTCTTATGGCAGAGCCGCTTACCGCCGGAATCACCCGCGACCGCGCGTTCGAACTGCTCAACGAGCACAACAAGGACCCGTTCCACATCACCCATGGCGAGACGGTCGAGGGCACCATGCGCTACTTTGCGCGCGAGTTCGACCCCGAGAACGAG
>CAUDYH010000245.1 GCA_958453575.1 uncultured Collinsella sp. | reverse complement strand
CCGATTTCTATCCCGTGTACAGCGACTACGTGTCGAACATCCTGACGGAGTTTGAAGGCCACGACCCGGATGATAAAACTAAGCGCGAAGGCGTGGGCAAAACTTACGTTAAGGTTGGGACTGCAGAAGATGGCACAAGCGCGTATACCGTGCAGGTGCTCGATGTATCCGGCAATGCTATATCCAAGGACGGCACCCTGCCCGACGGCTATCGCTTCTTGGGTTGGTATGAAAACAAGGGAACCGAGGATGCCCCGCTCGAGGTGCGCGTAAGCCGCGATCCCAGCTATACGCTCCCCGCCGATGTCGATTTAACCGCGCCGCATACCTACATCGCCCGCTTTGAGTACCGCGTGGATTATTACGTTCGGGCTTATACCAACCATGAGTTTACGGACAGCAAGCTACTTTGTTCCGTTTGGAATCGCTATCAAACGCCCTTTGAGGAAAACGTCGGTAGTACCTTCGTGCGTGAAAACGTCGTCCACTGGGGCCCGGAGCATGTTGACCACGGTATAAAGGATAGTTATGAAACGTGTGGCACGCGCTTCACGAAGGAAACCCTTGTCGTGAGTCCCCTTAACGCGTACTCGCACAACGTTAAAAACGATACGGGAGCCGATACTCTAAAAAACCTCTATGCCGATACCGATTTTCCAGGCGCTGCAACGCTAAGCGATACTTGGACTTCGGCTTCGCTGAACGTAACGGTCAAACCGGTGAATGATCGCTATCGCCTGAATTTCTGGACGCTTGAGCGCGATGGTGAATATTGGACATATGTGAAAAATCCCATCGAGAGCATGGTGCGTACAGATAAGAAGTACTACGTTCGCGCGATGATTACCACGGACGTTAATTTCTACAACAAGGGCGATAATGTCGTGAGGACTGCCACGCGGCGCTATGAGAGTAACTTGCTGCAGACCAAGGTGAACGGGGCGGATCCGACGTTCACGTATTACTACCCGCATGTGAACACCTCGGTTGAGGCAAAAGGAAAGCCGCAGGACGGGCTAACTGGTTCTTATGAAAGCCCCTTGACCCTTGAGTCTTCTCCGACCGATGCGGAGATGGCGGTGCCGGGTTATAAGTTCCTGGGCTGGATTTCGACCGCCGAGGTTCAGAAGGATTCTGACGTCTGGAAGTATATCTACGACGTCGCCGGCGACCCCTATGTGACGAGTGATCCGGATAAGGCAGAGCCGTATCTGGCGACCGACGAGTCCAAGGTCACCCAGTGGCAGGATGCCTATCCCGTCTACGCAAAGTACGACGTCAGCTACACCACCAACCTGCATCGCGCAGGTTTTGAGGGTACGGACAAGGTCAATGTGCCTAGCTACAACATCGCTCCCGTTATCAACGCGGACACCAATCCTGCTACGGCAACGGTGACCCCTGACGTTACGACGCCGGTTTATAAAGCAGGCGGTGAGCTGTATAAGTTGCAGAAGGTTGAGATCGAGCTTCCGAACGGCGAGATCAAGACGCTTCCCTACGATGTGGAGCATGGTACTTGCTCTTATCCGGTGGAACCTGGCGGAGCCTATACATTCGTGGCGTACTATTCGCCGTTGGCGGTTGTGTACCACCTCAATGCCACGGATGTGGACGGCAAAGTTGCTCAGCAAGACGATATGCTCGGCAACCTTAATGGCGGCATCCCGAAGCCTACTTATGACGTCAGCACTATCGATGCGGATACAGGCAAGTTCAACGTCTTCGTGGGCTGGACGGAAGCCGAGCCGGCACCTGGCAAGGGCTATGTCGCTTGGTCAGAGGGCATCCGTATGGTGAGTGCTTCTACCGTGGTCAAGGCCCCCATGGAGCTGTACCCGGTCTACCGTCCCAGCCTGGTTACCGTTCAATCGAACATTGACTCTAAACTTGCGAATCCCGATCTTGTCCGTAGCCTCGGCCGCACTGATTCCGGCGACCAGATTTCTCTTGAGGTCAAGGCCGCCGGGGAGGTTGAGGGCACTGACGGCACCAAGTACGACTTTGTCGGCTGGTCACGCGACTATAAGGGCAACGATAGCTACACTCTTATGACAGGGGACAAGACTTATTTCCTCGATGGCAACGAGCCGTTCCGAGAGGTCACATACACGGCGATCTACAAGCCTACGCCGCTTAAAGTGCGCTATCACGACACCGAAGGCAACGTCATCTACACCGCTACGGTAGACCCGAACGATACGAGTGTTCTGCGTGGCCAGGATGGCAATGCCGGCTTTGTTCAGACAGTTAAGGTGCCCAAGATGGACGAGAACGGCAACCCGGTCTATGACGACAAGGGTGAACCCGTCATGGAGCCAAAGGAAGTGGCCTACGATCCCGAAGCCTACTCCGCAATCGTCGCATTCCTGGGCGAGCGAGCGGATAGCAGCTTGAAGGAGTTGTTCTTGGAGTGGCAGTGGGTTAATGGCGACAAAGCTGTGGCGTGGAGCGACTTCAAGGGTAAACCGGTTACAGCCAACATGGATTTGTATCCGGTGACGTATAAGGTCGTCGCTAACGACACGTCGGACGATGCGAGCCCTAAGAATGTGACCGGGCAGCTCAAGTGGTTGCTTGATCCCAATGCCGCGAACACGATAGATGACAAGAGCGATAAGGCGCCGTTCAAGGCTTGCTTTGCAAAGCCCTTCATGGGCACGCAACTGACGGTGCACGTTGACTGCGTGGGCTATGGTCTTCCTGGCCAGACTCCTGCGCCTGTCAACGGGAAGTATGTCTCGCTTTACAGTTCGGGTTCAGGCGAGGGCTCGTTTGAGCTGACGAATCGTTTGGACTACAAGCTCACGGGCGACGGCACTCAGAGCGATGGCAATGCGGTGTTCGATTTCGCCGCTACGCATACGCTCAAGATCGTCAAGCAAACCCAGGATAGCTGGGCGAAGGGCAAGACGTTCCGCTTCAAGGTTTCCCGGGCCGGCATGGACGGCAACGCCTTGGAGGAACGCACGGTTGAGGTAACGGTGTCATCGGATGCGCAGCTGAAGGACGGTTCCGCCTGGTACTCCGGCGCTATCGAGCTTGCGGTCCCGGCGGGTATCTACACCGTCGAGGAGGATTCAGCGTGGGCATGGCGCTACAGCAGCCAGATCGGCGTCCC
>CAUDYH010000244.1 GCA_958453575.1 uncultured Collinsella sp. | reverse complement strand
GTTTAGCTCCTCTTGGGTTAGATTCAGCCCAAGCTCCTTGGCAAACGCGGCGGTCTCCCCCAGGTAGTAATACTCGGTATCGACGATGACGCCATCCATGTCAAAGATAACGGCGTCGAACGGAAATGCAGACACGGCACCCTCCCTAACAAAAGGGCGCCCGCAAGCGGACGCCCGAACCATACACTATCGGCGATTCTAACCCAGCAGTTGGTCAAGTGCTACCGCGATACCGTCTTCGTTGTTGTTGGCGGTCACCATCTGGGCCACGGCCTTAACCTCATCGACGGCGTTGCCCATGGCAACACCGGTGCCGGCCCACTCAATCATGGACTTGTCGTTCTGGCCGTCGCCAAACGATACGACCTCGCTGGCATCGATGCCGAGCTTGGGCAGGGCACCCTCAAGCGCACGGGCCTTATCGATACCGGGCGCCGTGTACTCAAAGTACCAGTCGGCCGTAAACATGCCCGAAAGCGTCTGCTTAAAGGGCGCATACATCTCCTCGTAATGCGCCTGCAGGTAGGCCGGATCGCCCGCCGTCAGCAGCTTGTCCACGGGATAAGTGTCCACGACCTCATGCAGGCTCTCGACCTCGCGAATCTTAAGGTCGCACGCATCGCGCTCGTATTTGACGATGTTTTTCTGCGAGCCGTCAGGCAGCGTGATCATGCAATGGTACGAGTCCTCGACGTGCAAATCGCGACCGAGCGAGATGATGGGGATCACGTCAAAATTACGCAGGTGATCAATCAGGCGATGCAATTCGTCGGCAGGCATAGCCTGATCGAACAGCACCTCGTCGGTCTGAGCATCGACGACGTGCGCGCCATTAAAGGCAACTAGCAGACCATCATGGTTCTGAAGGTCGAGCTCCTGCGCCAAGGCATGCAGCCCCCATGCGGGACGACCCGAAGCCAAGATAAGCTTAATGCCCGACTCCTGCGCCGCGAGCAGTTTCTCGCGCGTACGCGGGCTGATGACCTTTTGGTCGTTGGTGAGCGTACCGTCGATATCCATTGCGATGGCTTTGATTGCCATATATGCCTCCCTGACATTGAACAACCTTGTCTGAGCCATCATACAGAACACCCACGGCGGCGTTGTTTGCAACGGGAAAAATGTCATATTGTCCCAAACATGAACGGCGCGCCTTCGACGATTGCGATGCCCGTCGAGGCGCCTCCCGATACATTCCATCCTATCCAAATAGCAAAGGGCCCGCATCCCAACGGATACGGGCCCTTGTCGGCTATGCGTTAGTTTTCGCAGCGAATCCTACTTGCGGTGAGCTCGGTAGAACTCGATGAGCGCCTGGGTCGAAGCGTCCTGTTCGGCCTTGGCGGCGTCGTCGTGGAAGGCCGGGGTGATCTGCTTGGCAAGCTGCTTGCCAAGCTCGACGCCCCACTGGTCGTAGGAGTCGATGCCCCAGACCGTGCCCTCGACAAACGTGATGTGCTCGTACAGGGCGATGAGCTCACCAAGCGCGAACGGGGTCAGCGTGTCGCCAAAAATCGAGGTCGTCGGACGGTTGCCCTCAAAGCAGCGGGCCGGGACGATCTGCTCGGGCGTGCCCTCGGCACGCACCTCATCGGCCGTCTTACCAAAGGCGAGCGCCTTGGTCTGGGCCAGGAAGTTGCCCAGGAACAGCTCGTGCACGTCCTGACCGCTGTCGGTCGCAGGGTTGGCGGTATTGGCAAAGGCGATGAAATCGGCCGGGACCACCACGGTGCCCTGGTGCAGCAGCTGGTAGAAGGCGTGCTGACCGTTGGTGCCGGGCTCGCCCCAGAAGATCTCGCCGGTATCGGAGGTCACAGCGCTGCCGTCCCAGCGGACATGCTTGCCGTTGGACTCCATGGTGAGCTGCTGCAGGTAGGCCGGGAAACGGTGCAGATACTGGCAGTACGGAAGCACGGCGTGGCTCTTGGAACCGAAGAAGTTGACGTACCAGACGTTGAACAAACCCATCAGCGCGACGGCATTGTTCTCGAGCGGCGTGTTGCAGAAGTACTCGTCGATGGCGTGGAAGCCCTCAAGGAACTGCTGGAAACGCTCGGGGCCGAGCACGACGATCAGCGACAGGCCCACGGCGGAGTCGACGGAGTAGCGGCCGCCGACCCAGTTCCAGAAACCAAAGGCGTTAGCCGGGTCGATACCGAAAGCCTCGACCTTCTCGAGTGCGGTGGAAACGGCGACGAAGTGCTTTGCCACAGCCTCGGCGTTCTGCTCATCGGAGCCATCGATGGCGCCCTGAGCCTTGAGCTGCTCGAGCATCCAGGTCTTGACCTCGCGGGCGTTGGTGAGGGTCTCGAGCGTGGTGAAGGTCTTAGAGACGATGATCACGAGCGTGGTCTCGGGATCCAAACCCTTGAGCTTCTCGGCCTGGTCGTTGGGGTCGATGTTGGAGATATAGCGGCAGTCGATACCGGCGTCGGCATAGGGACGCAGGGCCTCGTAAGCCATGACCGGGCCCAGATCGGAGCCGCCGATGCCGATGGACACCAGGTGCTCAATCTTCTTGCCGGTAACGCCCTTCCACTCACCGGAGCGCACGCGCTCGGCGAAGGCATACATGCGATCGAGGACCTCGTGCACGTCGGCGACGACATCCTGGCCGTCGACGATAAGCTGGCCTTTCTCGCTTGCCGGACGGCGCAGCGCGGTGTGCAGGACGGCGCGGTCCTCGGTGGTGTTGATGTGCTCGCCGGAGAACATGGCGTCGCGGCGCTCCTCGAGCTTCACCTCGCGGGCAAGATCGCACAGCAGCTTGACGGTCTCATCGGTCACCAGGTTCTTGGACAGATCGAAGTGAAGGTCGCCGGCGTCAAAGCTCAGCTTGTTCACGCGGTCGGCGTCAGCGGCGAACCAGGCCTTGAGGTCGATACCCTCGGCCTCGAGCTTCTCCTGATGAGCCTCGAGCGCCTTCCAAGCGGCGGTCGACGTAGCGTCGATAGGTGCGGCAACAGTTGCCATAAAGTCCTCCTCAGCATACGGGCGCAAGCCTCCATGCGCCCGGATAATCAGATAGTCCTATTCTAGCGCAGGTCAAGACTACAATCAGCGAGCGTTGCCAATCCGCCCCCCAACGGCAACCGACCAAAAAGGGACAGGTTTATTTTGGCAG
>CAUDYH010000243.1 GCA_958453575.1 uncultured Collinsella sp. | reverse complement strand
GTGCCTTGTACTCATCCTTGATGGTGGCGTACTTGGGCACCATCACGATAACTTCGGCGCCGGCGCGCACTAGCGCCGCAGGCAGCGAACCTGCCACGTCACCCAGGCCACCGGTCTTTACAAACGGTGCGCACTCGGCCGAGGCAAACACGATCTGCATCTTTTTGCTGGAATCAGCCATATTGTCTCCCATGTTGCAATTCGAGAATAGCCGCCTGGCGCTAACCGGGCGGCTATTCTACATGTTACGAGCGATGTTGCGGTGCCAACGTTAACGTACGATGGTGGTATCGGAAGTTAACGGAGCCTTGCCCAGCACCAGGATGTTCTCGGGCGTGCCGCGAAGCTCGGTGTTGGTGGGGACCACGTTGTTCTTGTCCAGGATGGCGTTCTCGACGCGTGCGCCGCTCTTGATGATGCAGCTCTGGTTGATGATCGAGTTGGTCACCGAAGCTCCTTCCTCGACCACGACGCCGCGTGACAGGATTGAGTTGCGCACGGTGCCCTTGATGATGCAGCCGGCCGAGATGATCGAGTTGCACGCGTGGCTGCCGGTCGCATAGCGCGAAGGCGGCACGTCGTGAGCCTTGGTCAGAATCGGGCGCTCGGGGTCAAAGAGCTGGTCGGCCACGGTCTGGTCGAGCAGGTCCATGCTGCGGCGATACAGCGACTTCTCGCTAAACACGCCCACGACCTCGCCCTTGTACTCGTAGCTGCACACGTCGATGTTGCCAAAGTCGCCCTGGAGTGCCTCGAGCAGGTCCAGATAGTCGGCGGCCTGGTAGTGGTCGATGATCTCGAGCAGCGTCTCGCGGTTGACGATGCAGCAGTCCATGGACGCGTTGTCACCGTACACGACGCCGGCGCTCACGCCCGTCAGGCGGCCGTTCTCGTTAATCTCGAGCTTGGTCTCGTCATCAACATTGCGCGTGGCCTTGCAGTACACCACGGTCATCTGGGCGCCAGAGTTCTCGTGCGCCTCAATGATGGTGTTGAGGTCCATGTTAAAGATGATGTTGGTGCCCATCATCACGACATAGGGCTTCTCCGAGCGCTGGAACAGCGTCTTGTTGGAGATGATGTCGCGCAGCAGGAAGCGCATGCCGCCCTTGGTGGTGCCATACGCGTTGCCGGGGACCATGAACAGGCCGCCCTTCTTGCGGTCAAGGCCCCAGTCCTTGCCCGAGCCCACGTGGTCGATCAGCGAGCGGTAGTTGCCCGGCATGACGACTCCAACGGTCTTGATGCCGGCATTCATCATGTTGGACAGCGGAAAGTCGATCAGGCGGTAGCGGCCCAAAAACGGAACGGACGCGATGGGGCGGTCCTTGAGCAGGACACTGCCGTAGGACGAAGAGTAGTTAGCGGTGATATAACCGATGGCCTTGCGATTGATCATCGGATCATTCCCCCTTCCCGATAACGACGTCATTTCCAACGACGGCCGTATCCTTGGTGGTATCGACAGAGCCGAGCTTCACGCCCTCTTCGACCGTGGAGTTCTCGCCCAAAATAGCGCGGCAGATGTGCGCGCCGCTCTTAACGTGCGCACCCGGCAGCAGCACGGAGTCCTCGACCACGGCGCGCTCCTCGATGATGACATCGGTCGAAAGGATCGAGTGGCGAGCGGTGCCGTAGATCTTGCAGCCGTTGGAGACTAGGCAGTCGTCCAGACGGCCGTCCGGGCCAATGTAGTGCGGCGGACGCGTGGTGATGTTGGACATGATGGGGAAGTTCTTGTCGAACAGATCGAACTCGGGGTTGTTACCCAGCAGGTCCATCGAGGTCTCATGGAAGCTGGCGATGGTGCCGACGTCCTTCCAGAAGCCGTGGAACTCGTAGCTGTACAGGCGCTTGTTCTCACCGAGCAGCTTGGGGATGATGTCCTTGCCAAAGTCGTGGCTCGAGCGCTGGTCCAGAGCGTCCTCCTCGAGCGCCTCGATAAGCACGTCGGCCGAGAAGATGTAGATGCCCATGGACGCGAGGTTCGAATCGGGCTTCTCGGGCTTCTCGGTGAACTTGGTGATGCGGCCGTCTTCGGGGTCGGTGGTCAGGATGCCAAAGCGGCTGGCCTCCTCCCACGGCACGGGCATAACGCTCACCGTGAGGTCGGCGTTGTTCTCAATGTGCGTCTTGAGCATCTTGCGGTAGTCCATGCGATACAGGTGATCGCCCGAAAGAATCAGGACGTACTTGGGGTCGTTGGCCTTGATGTAGTCGAGGTTCTGCGTAATGGCGTCGGCCGTGCCCGCATACCAGGCGCCGCCGGTCTGCGTCTCGTACGGCGGCAGGATCGACACGCCGCCGTCGCGGCTGTCCAGATCCCACGCCTCGCCGGAGCCCACGTAGGCATGCAGCAGGTAGGGACGGTACTGCGTCAGAACGCCCACCGTGTCGATGCCCGAGTTGGAGCAGTTGGACAGCGAAAAGTCGATAATGCGGAACTTGCCACCAAAGCTAACCGCCGGCTTGGCGATCTTTTGGGTGAGTGCCCCCAATCGGCTGCCCTGTCCTCCTGCGAGGAGCATCGCGATGCATTCTTTCTTACTCATCGATTTCTCCTTCTGTCATCGATGTTCCTAAACCCAATAGCGACGGGCGCGGCGCTCGGTCGCGCCCGTCGAGTAATGCCGTGCGGCAAAGGGAGCTCGCGCGCCTTTACGCGTGCCAGATCTCGTCGCGGTACTCGCGAATGGTGCGGTCGCTCGAGAACCAGCCCGAGGAGGCAGTGTTGAGCAGCGCCTTGCGGTTCCAAGTCTCCTGGTCGCCGTAGCTGCCGGTGAGCTTTTCCCATGCATCCACGTAGCTGCGGAAGTCGGCCATGACCAGGTCGGGGTCGTTGTTGTTCATGAGCTCGTTGTAGATGCTCTCGAAGTTGCCCGAAAGACCCGCAAAGGTGTTGTCCTTGAGCTCGTCCATCACGCGGCCCAGACGCTCGCGATCGTTATTGAGCGTATCCCAAGCAAAGTAGCTGTTCGACGCCCAGAGCTGCTCGACCTCGGGGGCGGTCAGGCCAAAGATGGCCTCGTTCTCGCGGCCGGCCAGGTCGGCGATCTCGATGTTGGCGCCGTCGAGAGTGCCCAACGTAATGGCGCCGTTCATCATGAGCTTCATGTTGGACGTGCCCGAGGCCTCCTTGCCGGCCGTGGA
>CAUDYH010000242.1 GCA_958453575.1 uncultured Collinsella sp. | reverse complement strand
CACGAGCACCGTCAGGTCCTCGCGAATATCAACTTGGGCTTCCTTATGCTGCTCGTTGAGGATGGGATAGAACTCGTCAGCCACCTGAGCCAGCAGCAACCCCAGATCAACATAGCCGCGCGTGAGCACGATATCGTGGAAGTCAAAGCGCGTGATATCGAAGAACTCCTCGATGAGCGCATCGAGCCGGTGCGCCTTGTCGAGTGCCACGCCCGTAAAGCGCGCACGTTGCTCAACCGGCAGCTCAGGAGCCTCTTGCAGCAGCGAAAGATAGCCCACCACACTGGCAAGCGGGGTGCGTAGGTCATGTGCCAAGTACGTGACCAAATCGTCCTTGCGATGCGACTCGTCACGCAGAGCTTGCTGCACCTTGCGCTCACGGTCACGCACGCGGTTAAGGGCGCCCTCGACCTCCAAGAAGTCGCCGTCAATGTTGTCCCAGGTGTTGGGGTGATCGATCAGGCGATCTTGAATACGAGCGGCCAGCACACAATCGGCATGCTGCTCGCCCCGCTCGTAGCCCTGGTAGTACAGAGCACGGCCGCAAAAGAACAGCACGCACACGGCAAGCGCCAGCACAAAGCCAAGCATGTTGAATACAAAGCCGGCATCGAACAGCACCGGCCCTTCGATGCCGCCGAGCGCCATGGCGCCAATCGCCAACGTCATGGCCCACGCGGCACCGCCAATCACCACGCAACGGCGCACGATTTCGAATCGATCGATCAGCAAAAAGCCGACAAGCAGCACCGCTAAGATTCCGGCGATGTTGTCGATGCCAATCAGCAGCAGGCTCAGCAAAAAGAGCAGCACCGTCGCAAGCGCGCGGTTGTCGACGACTGCCCGTACGTATTCAAAGAGTCGATCGGGCACCTCGAATGCCTGCCTATCGTCTTTTGTCATATCCACTTCCCCACCATCAAAGGCGCTATTCGATTATGTAGCCGACGCCCCAGACGTTTTTGATAAAGCGCGGCTTTTGAGCGTCGTCGCCAATCTTTTCGCGCAGGTGGCGAATGTGCACCATCACCGTATTGTTGGAGCCGGGCATAAAATCCTCGTTCCACACCGCGCGGAACAGATCCTCCACGGCTACCACGCTGCCGCGATGCTCAACCAGATACAGCAAGATGGAATACTCGATGGGCGTGAGGCGCACCGGTGCACCGTCTACCGTTACGGAACGAGCATCGCGGTTGATCTCCAGGCCGTCGAGCTGGATGGTCGGCGACTCGGCCGCCTGCGAGCGGCTACCGTAGCTGGTGTAGCGGCGAAGCTGAGCGTGCACGCGCGCGATGAGCTCCAGCGGACGGAACGGCTTAACCACGTAATCGTCCGCGCCAAGCGAAAGGCCCTCGATCTTGTCTTGCTGGGCATCGCGCGCCGTCAGCATGATCACAGGATAGGTATGGCTGGAACGGATCGTACGCAGTAGCTCAAAGCCATCGATATCGGGCAGCATGACATCCAACAGTGCCAGATCGAACTCCTGCTCCAGGATTGCCTTGGCAGCATCGGCCCCGCTATAGGCAATCTGGACATCAAAGCCCTCTTTTGTAAGGTAGATACCAACCAAGTCGGCGATGGCCTTCTCGTCATCAACTACCAAAATGCGCTCGTTCATGCGTGCTCCTCTCGCGCTCCATTATGCCCGAGGCGACGCACGCCACACACAACAAGCGTGGGTGATTAAGTCGGCCTTAAGCACCCTTGTGCCCGTTCGGGCGCGGATGTGGGCCACGCACGCACGCGATGATCGCCGACGCCGGCAAACGATATACTCTAGTTCCAGAAGAGACCATCCCGTCGAAAGCGAAATCCGTGAAGTCCCTCACCTCTTTTGCAAAGCGCTCAGCCCAGCTTGCCGCCGGCTTTGTCTGCGCTATCGCCCTTGCCGCTGGCGTGCCCACCGTCGCCGGCGCCCAAGTACTCACGACCGACAATGTTTGCGGCAAAACCGCCGATGCGCGCGGCATCACGGCCGAAAACCTGCCCGATATCGATGCGACCAATGCCCTCGTCATGGGCAAAGACGGCACCGTCTACTATGCCCGCGGCGCCGATGAGCAGGTCAAGATTGCCTCGATCACCAAGGTCATGACCGCAATCCTAACCGTCGAGAATTGCAAGATGGACGAGAAGGTCACGGTGAGCAACGCCGCAGCCACCGTGGGCAATTCAACAGCCGGCCTACTCGAAGGCGACGAGCTCACCGTGAAGCAGGCACTGCGCGGCCTGATGATTCCCTCGGGCAACGACGCCGCCATCGTGCTCGCCGAATATGTGGGCAAGAAGATCGACCCTAAGACCAAAGACGCCGAGGCAACATTTGTGAAAGCCATGAACGAGCGCGCTAAGAAGCTCGGTTGCACCGGCACGCTTTTTGAAAACCCGCATGGTCTGGACTTTGATGAGTGGGCTGGCGATATGCACTCAACCGCACACGACGTAGCGCTGATGATGCAGGAGGCCATGAAAAACGACACGATCCGCGAGGTCGTAGCGAGCGAAGATTCCTGGATCGAGGTAACGGGCGCCGACGGCACCGACCATTCGCATTCCATGGACACGCATAACTATTTGCTAGGCCAAGATGGCAACACCGGTGGCAAGACCGGCACCACCGATGATGCAGGCTATTGCTTTACGGGTGCCTACAACCGCGATGGCGACGAGATCTACACCGTCGTTTTGAACTCCACCACCACCGACCAGCGCTTTACCGATACCGCAACCCTTGCCAATTGGTACTACGGTCACAAGGTGACGGTCGCAATCGCCAACACGCAGTAAAAGACCGCCAACGGCAACCCGCTTATGGCGCGCATTGGCCAAACCGACTGGACGGATAAGACGATCGACGCCACGCTCGCCGATCCTACGGCGCAAGCGACCGTGTTTTCCCTTGCCGGCGAGGTGACCGAAAAGGTTAGCTACGACGATCTTTCGGGCACGGTGCATGTGGGCGACAAGGTGGGCAGCGTTACGCTCAAGCAGGATGGCACCAAGATCGCCGTCATGGACCTGGTTGCCGACGAGGAAGGCGCAGGGCCGAATCCCATTGAGTGGCTACTCGTGAAGCTCGATCGCTTGGGCCGCCGCATCGACAACCGCCCACTCACGGCAGAGAGCGAGACCGTAGCCAAGGCGCCCGAGG
>CAUDYH010000241.1 GCA_958453575.1 uncultured Collinsella sp. | reverse complement strand
GTAATCCATTCCATTTCATTCCCCTCCTTTCGCGGTAGAAAGCCAGTTCATCTCTGCCCCCTAGAAACGGAACGTGCAGGACTGATTGGGGCACCTCTTCGTGCATCCCCCCGTGCGCGTAGAAGAAGCAGTTGCCGCACGCGGGTGCAACGCCTTCCTCCGGCTCGTTAATCCAATCCATCTCTCCCTCCTTTCCTTGCATACCGAATTGATAATGTTATTCTAATTCGATATGTATCATATTTCAATATAAGCTTATTTATATATTACACAAGGTAAGCACCCCCCTGCATCCAGCACAGGAAATGACTCTCTCGTTCCCCAGTGACGCGGCGAGAAATACAGGCCACTGCAGGACGTTGAATGA
This sequence comes from uncultured Collinsella sp., assembly GCA_958453575.1. Classification (GTDB taxonomy): domain Bacteria; phylum Actinomycetota; class Coriobacteriia; order Coriobacteriales; family Coriobacteriaceae; genus Collinsella. Next base: position 2,791 of record CAUDYH010000241.1, on the reverse strand, counting down.
ACAGCCCGTGAAAACCGTTGTTTTCACGGGCTGCACCTGCTCAATACTTTTTTATTCTCCAGCCTCAGTCGTCTCTAAGATCGACCACGTAAACATGATCTGACTCCAGGACCGGGTCATCACCCGTCGCGGTCGCCCTGCTCAGCGCGTTGCGGGCGCGCCGCGTCGCCAGTTCCTCAAGTTCTCTTTCGTTGACGCGCTTAATAAGATCGCCAGGCTGGCAATCAAGCTCTACGCAAATATCCAGCAATGTCTTTAACCTAATTGCCTTCACCTTGCCATTTCGTATTTTTGAGATACTTGCCGGTGTGTGCCCGGTCGCCCGAATGATATCCGTACTCGTCTTTCCGCGTCGAAGCAATAAGCTTTCAAGCTCAATAATCAGATAGTCCATGCCGCCCCTCACACCAAATCCTCGGTCTGGTCTTGAAGCAGAGCTCCGTAGCGCCATATCGCAGAAATCGAGAAGCAGCAAACGGCCCCCAGCACAGCACCAATATCTATGGGCAGGGCCAGGTTTTCAAACATCGAATAGGCGTTCCCCAGCAAGTCGAAGGGGCCAATCACTATCGAAAGAAACCCCGGAGAAAACAAGAGGTCACCTATTGCCGCTGCAACAAACAGCCACCCGATAATCGAGATTCTTCGAGCATGCGAAAGGGTAAAGGGCGATTCGCCATGAGCCATGTCCATGCTGATTCCCCGCAGGGTCCATGTGGCCCCTCCGGAAATCAGAAGATACATCAAAGGAACCACTACGGAAACCGTCTTTGATGGATCATATAGGTTTCCTTGAGCAGCCATAAGCCCAATGGAAATAACCACCACCACCGAACAGCAACACACCGCTATAAACAGCGCCGTAAACAGAATCCCAAGCCTTCTTCCGAGAGTCATCATCTTCTGGATGGACTTATCGATCTTCTGGGCGCTATTCACCACAGCTCCTCCTAAAGCAATCAGAGGTCTTCTTACTTACTGTTTTTCCTACATTGTAACGAACTCGATAAAAGGAGGGTCGCTTCACGCCGCGCAATCCCGAACTCCAAGCGTTTCTCATCAGCATTGCCCATCTTTCGAGTCGAAATTCAAATCCAGTTTCTTATCGCATGCCGAAATCAACCCGAACTGGATGTGACTGGAAAACAGCGCGCTGCGTCGGTCGCGCTTTCCCGAGCGACTCTGGCACAACAGACGATATGAGTTGAACATTGGGGCCTCTCCCCTTGCAGCTCTCTCGTGGGTCGGGCGACAATGGTCGTACCATCAACCGCGGCCGCGCGCTGCGGGCCCTCGGCCTCGGCTGCGTCGTCGGGGCGGTCCCGAAGATGCACCGGCCCGCGGCCGACCGCGGCCGCAAGAACGACCGCCGCGACGCCGAGTGGCTGGCACGCATGCTGGCGCGCCGCAACGTCGTCGAGGTGTGGGTCCCCGACGAGCGCCCTCGAGGACGCGCGCGACGACCTGCAACACGCCAAGCAGCGGATGTCGAAGTTCCTGCTGCGCCACGGCCTCGTCTTCGACGAGACGACGCCGGCCGGCAGGCGCAGGGGCGCCTGGACGGGGGCCTACTGGGACTGGACGGAGTCCCTCTCCTTCGACGAGCCCGACGACGCCGCAGCCTACGAGCACTACATGGACGGAAATGACCTGGTAGAGAACCCTCGCACCGTCTACGTCGCAGGGGACGTAGACGAACTCGTCGAGCACGAGCAGCCTCGCGGGCGACACGTCGTTCAACAGTTTCGACAGCGTTCCCTTGCGCTTCGCGTTGCCGAGCTCGAGAACCAGCTGCGCGGTCTGCCAGAACCTGACCGACATGTCCGCGGCGACCGCGCGCATCGTGAGGGCGACTGCCATGCGCGTCTTGCCGCGCCTGGACTTACCGAAGAAGACGAGGTCTTCGCGCGATTGTTTGTGTCAACGGCCAACTGAATGTGAACCCTTCTTGCATTGTTGCAACCTGGCTGGCAGCCGGTCTTTAATGACGACGACCATTGTCGCCCGACCCACAAAAGAGCCGCAAGGGGAGGAGCTCCCAATGTTCAACTCATATCGTCTATGGCGCACTACCATTCACCGAAAGTCGGCAACTTTTTCATTCTCTCTATACATGTTTAAACAACATGTTCTACAATAGGGACAATAGAAATGGAAACTCGGGACGAGCCGTCTATCCATCTACGGCGCAGCCCCTTATTCAAAAGGACGGTGAGTGCATCCATGGAGCGTGCAAGCGGTGTTCTGATGCCCGTTTCGTCATTGCCTGGACCTTACGGCATCGGCGGCTTTGGCTGGAACGCCTACGACTTTGTCGATTTCCTCGCATTGTGCAAACAACATTACTGGCAGATTCTGCCCCTCACGACGACCAGCTATGGCGATTCGCCCTATCAGTCGTTCTCGGCCCGCGCAGGCAACCCCAACTTTATCGACTTTGCCGAGCTTATCGAGGCAGGGTATCTGGAGCAGCGCGATATCGATGGCGTGTATCTGGGATCCGACCCCAGCAATGTCGACTACGGTGCTATCTTTGGCGGCCGCCGTCAGATTCTCGACCGAGCCGCCGAGCGCTTTGCTGCCGACAAGCCGGCCGATTTCGATGACTTTATCCAGGCCAACGAGGACTGGCTCATCCCCTACTGTGAGTTCATGACCGTCAAAGAGGAGTGCGGTCTCAAGGCGTTTTGGGAGTGGCCCGCGGAGCTCCGCACCCGCGGCGAGGCTTCCGCCAAGGTCTGCGCCGACCATCCGGCGCGTATGCTCTACCACCAGATGACGCAGTACTTCT
>CAUDYH010000240.1 GCA_958453575.1 uncultured Collinsella sp. | reverse complement strand
CCCGAAAGCAGTTTATATAATGAAGCAAGGGCCCATACGATAAATATTACGATGACAGTAAGTAATAGAAAGCCTAAAGCTGTTTGTCCGTGCGTACTATTGCTCTCTTGTGTGGACACTTTCTCTCTCCCTTTGTCTATTGATTTAACGGTTACTAGCTTTAAATGACGGAACTTAATCATTGCAAAAGCGCTAAAGAAATTTTCGAGACTATTCCTTCCTAATCAAATAAGCTCAATTAGATTAACTAGTTACTTTGGAATCTCTACTTCCATTGTCATTCGCAACAGTGCATGCTGTCACACATTCCATAATTTGCAAAAGGATAAGTTTTGAATCCACCACTGTTGCTGACTGCCAAGAACACTTAGCAGCCGCTCACCAACTATAGTGACGGCTCCAGAACCTGATCGAGGCCATCGTGGAGGCCAACCGTACCCGCAAGGACTTCGTGGCAGACGAGGCGCTACAGATGGTCTTGGACCGCGTCTACGAAGGCAAGTCGAAGCCGGTCGTGGGCGTCTACCGCCTGACGATGAAGTCCAACTCCGACAACATCCGCGCGAGCTCCATCCAGGGCGGCATGAAGCGCGTGAAGGCCAAGGGCGTGCCCGTGGTTGTCTACGAGCCCACGCTGGACGCGCCGGAGTTTTTCGGCTCCGAGGTGACCCACGACCTGGAGGCCTTCAAGGCCGGCTGCGACGTGATCGTCGCCAACCGCTGGAGCGACGAGCTCGCGGACGTGGCGGACAAGGTGTACACGAGGGATCTGTTTAAGCGGGACTAGGGGAGGGGGCCGGCCTGAGTTGGGCGCGTATTGCCTTCCGTTGATTTAACCTTATTAAGGATGGGCACCAGGGCCGACGTGAGCCCTGGTGCCTTTTTTAGCTAGTGATCCGACCCGCGGAGCTGGCGAATGTTAGCCGCGCCCATGGCGACCTAGGCCGCGTTGCGCACGATACTATCCATGATCGCGTCTGCATGGACCCTGCATCCGGCCTCGGGTACCAGTCCTTCTTCTTAAACTGGGTGCAGAATACGGTTAACACGAGACGTGCCGTACCCGAGCTCCATCAGCTCCAACTGCATCGACCTGAACGACGTGACCGGCGTGTCGAGCAGCCCTCGTCGACCAAGAGCGGGCGAACGCCCCATACTTGTGCATGAGCTTGCGCCCGCGGCTCTCTCGCTAGAGGTCCTCGAGGTCGGGTTAGCCTCAAGCTTGTATGAGAAGACCTTCGCGTCCGTCGAGGCATGGCGCAGGGGCCGCTCGAGGACGACTGCTCTGCGTCTTCGTCGACGGCATCAACCTCAAGCGCGGCCAGGAAGGGTCCTATAAGAACGTTATCGGGGTGGTCGGGCATATGGCGTCTTTGTACACCTGTACATATATCAGTTGAGCGAACGAGCACACCCTGGTGTTTCGCGATGCAAGTAAAAGGGGCGGTGCGTGCGCGACGAACAGAATTGCTTTGTTATCGGCATCGTCTTCTCGCCAATGTGGCGTATGTCATATCATCTAGCTTGCCGTGGCGGTTTGGGGCGACCTTTAGCCAAGGACGTTTGGACTGCCAGAGAAAACGGAGGAGCGTGCAACTTTGATGAGCAGAGAAATTGAAATCAGAGAAAGAATCGCCAGGCTCGATCCTGCTGCCTTTCAGAACCTCGCCCAGGAATTGCTTACGCAGCATTTTAGATATGATAAGCCCGTACACAGGGGGTCTGCCGCCCGCTCGGCGGCAACGGCCCCGGGGACGCCGGACACAATCTGGCTTTTGCCTCACAACAAATACGCCTATCTCGAATGCGGCCATTATCCGGATAGAGCTGAAGCGAAGAATAAAATCGAAAAAGATATCAGGAAGTGCCTGGAGGCCGAAAGTAAAGAGCTCGAATCTGGACAGCTGGTCAAGATAGCCCTCGCTTATTCATGTCGAAGGCTAGACAGTTCTGACCTCAGCTATCTAAGAGGCATCGATGATCGCGTCGATCTTGTGGGTACGGATGAAATGGCGAGCTTGTTGGCCCGACGGTACCCAAATCTTGCGAGAGAGCATCTGGGCATCGAGGTGGGTACTGGGCAAATTATGTCCCCGGATGAATTCGAATCCGCGGTTGAAAAGAACAGCTTCGCCTCAACTCTGAAGGTTGATTTGCTTGGCAGGGAAAAAGAGATTAACGAGCTTCTCGCTGCGCTCGAAGAGTATCAGTTTATCTTGGTGCATGGGCGCCCTGGATGCGGGAAGACCAGGCTTTGCGTAGAGGCTCTGCGTCGTTTTGCAGATGTTAACGGCGCAGAGCCTCTTGTCATTCAATCGAACAAGTTGCCAATCTGGAATGATTTGGCGAACGATATCCCCAAAGAGGATCCCTCAATAATTCTGCTCGACGACGCCAATGAGCTTTCCGGCCTCGTAGGGTTTGCGAGCTTCGTTTCTAACAGGGGCAATATCAAGGTCCTTATGACCGTAAGAAATTATGCTTTCGAGTACGTGAGGAACTCCGTATCAAAGTTCTGTAAGCCTTACTCCTATGAGGTCAATCCGCTTGACGAGGAGACGGCCCTAAGCGTGGTCGAGAATGGATTTGGAATCGCGAAAGGAAGAGCCTCGGCGGATATTATCCGCTTGTCGAGGGGTAACATGCGCTTGGCCTGTGCGGCGGCCGAGGTCGCTAAGGAACGTGGGACCGAGGTATTCTCTACGATGCCGAGTCTCATAGAGGCTTGCTACGGAGAGAAGGCTTCTGGCCTGGGCGGTGACGCCAAAAGGGCGGTGACAATCGTCTCGGTTTTGGACGCGCACAGGGTAGAGGGAAACAAAGATCTGGATAAGCTGCTTGCCAAGTTTGGGATTTCTCATGACAGATACGTCGATGCTTGCGCCGCTCTGTGCCACGACGAACTGGTGGATGCATGTCAGGACATGGTTGCGGTAGCGCCGGGCGAACAGGTTTTGAGGGATTATTTGCTCTACCTGGCTTTCATAGCCGAGAAAAGTTTGTCTCTTTTCGATATCAACGAGTTGGAGTGTGGCAATACACTATGCCCCAGGGTTGTCGCCATCCTTGTGAACAATTTCTTCAGTGACGAGCTTGTCTCCTCCTTGAAATCGCAACTGGCTGACATTTGGTCGTCAGCGAATGATGAGACACGATGGAGGATGGTGGAGGA
>CAUDYH010000239.1 GCA_958453575.1 uncultured Collinsella sp. | reverse complement strand
AAACGTCGGCGCCCAGGATGGTATAGAGCTTGACGGCACGCAGCCACTCAAGACCGGGCAGGCTGCCGAACATCTCGGACACGAGGGTCGAGATAGCGATTGCCTCCCACGGGCACAGGATGCCGTTGCCCAGGGCCAGGAGCCAACCGGTGATATAGCTCAGCGTACGGCCAAAGCTACGATCGACATACTCGACGATGCCGCCCGAGATGGGGATAGCAGCCGTGAGCTCACCGAAAACAGCTCCGACGGGCACGAGAAAGATTGCACCCAAGAGGAATGCGATCATAGCGGGAACGGGACCGCCGCCCACGACCATCCAGTCGCCGACCTGCAGAACCCAGCCAGTTCCGATGATGGCACCGAAACCGATGGTGAAGAAGTTCCAGAGCGAAAGCGTTTTCTTCATGCCGCCGTTACCTTCGACTGCAACTTCTGCGTTCTTGTCCGCCATTGTTCCCCTCCTTTCCTTATTGACGCCTCTTTGGCGTCACCCCTTGCGCGGTCTGTTTTGCCGCGCGCTTTTATTTCGTGACTTTACAATACGGCCTTGGCACAGCAGCGCCGCTTGTGGCTCGACCGAAGGCAGAACTGCAAAACGAGCGGCGCCGTTTTTGGGACGAACGGCACGGTTTGCCGCTCATTGTTGTCGCCCGTCCGACGGGCGTACGCTCATCGGACGCATATAGAGATGTTTTTGAGGCCGTGTGTTTTGCGCCTTTCGTACCGTTTACCGAGCTTTTGACGCGCGGACCCATTTGTTGCACATCTTTTTTGTAGGATAGACAGGTTATACATGAGACAAGGCGGTACGAATGGCATACGGATACAACGACGGTGATCAACGGCGACAAAGCGTTCGCCTTGCTGGCCGCACCACGCCGACGCCCAGAAGTGCCACGAGCAGCAATCCGCAACGCCCTCAAGAGCAACCCAGGCCTTCGTCTCGGCAGCAGACAAACAGAACACGGCAGAGTGGCCGTCCGAGCACGGGCACAAGCGCACAGCAAGATAGCCGCTTGGGCGCGCGCACTCGACAGCGCCAAGCCGAGGTTCCGCAACTGCGCCGCAACGGCGCACGTCAGCCCGGCAGCCATATCAACCGCTTCTTTTCGCATCCCCAAGGCGGACGCGACGGCAAGCCCTACCGCTCGACATCGTACGTGAATGCCCCCGCCCTGCCGGCTCGTCGGCTTTGCCTCGCACTGTGCTCTATCCTCATCTGTCTGGTCTTTGTGCTTATGAGCTCCTGTATGTCCCACGGCTCGGCCGGTCTCGAGCCCACCGCCGAGGACAAGCTGCTCAAGGCCCCCGTCGCGCCCGGTTATTCTTTCGCCTTTTCGACCCCGCGCTCGCAATGGCAAGCCGGCACGATGCCCCATATCTATCAGATCGACCCTGCATGGTCGGAGCTGCCTTACGCCGGCGGTACCATCCGCCAAAATGCTTGCGGGCCTACGTGCCTCACCATGGTCTATATCTTTAAGACGGGACGCACCGATATGACTCCCGTCGATATGTGCGCGCTTTCCGAGGCAGGCAACTATGCCCCCACCGGCGCCACCGAATGGTCATTTATGACGCGCGGCGCATGGCAGCTGGGCCTTAACGCAACGGAGCTCCATATCGATCGCAGCTCTATCACCCAGGCGCTGCGCTCGGGTGCGCCCATTATCGCATCGGTTCGTCCCGGCACCTTTACCAGTGTTGGACACTATATCGTGCTCTGGGGCATCGACGATGCCGATCAAGTGGGAGTCTACGACCCCAACTCGGCCAGCCGCAGCGCCCGTCGCTGGGGTGTCGTAGAAGTCCTCAACGAAATCGAAGCCATGTGGGCCTACTACTAGTCATTGGGCACTCATTGCACTCATTGGGGACAGACTTAAATGAGTAGCCCCAGGCTGCCAGGAACTGCCGACACGGAAAGCGCATCCCATTTTGGAGCTCAATAGCGGGATGCACTTTCCGTTAGCGGCCCGTTTGGGAAACTACGTTCCACTTTCCGGCAACATTCCGGGATGCATTTTCCGGTTGAGGCCCTCAAGGGAAACTATGTCCCATGTTGGACGCTCATTCTGGGATGCGCTTTCCGCAGTTGATTGATGCGGGCTTTAAGGACTGTTCCAAGCTGCCAGCAGAAAAGGAACGTCCCCAAGTGCCGGGTTTCCGCAGTCATTGGGGACAGACTTAAATGACTAGTCTTTTAAGAACGTCCCCAATGACTACCCACAGAATGAGGGTCTCATCGGGGACTAGGTAAATAACAAAAGCCCCCGCGGCCGAAACGGGCCACGGGGGCAGCAGGCTTGCAAGGGTTAACTCAAGTCCTCGCCATTTGATGCAATGACCTTTTGATACCAGCAGAAGCTGTCCTTTCGGTAGCGATCGAACGTGCCTTTGCCCGTATCATCGGCATCAACATAAACAAAGCCATAGCGCTTCTTCATCTGCCCCGTCGAGGCAGACACCAAATCGATACAGCCCCACGGCGTGTATCCCATCAGGTCAACACCGTCCTCGACAATTGCATCGCGCAGCGCAAGAATATGCCTGCGCAGGTAATCAATATGATATGCATCGTGGACTTTGCCGTCTTCCAGCGCATCGAGTCCGCCCACACCGTTCTCGGCGATAAAGAGCGGAAGATGGTAACGATCGTGGTAGCCGGCAAGCGTCACGCGCAAACCCAGCGCATCGATCTGCCATTTCCAGGCAGTCTCTTTATCCTTGAGGTACGGATTGCGCAGCGTCGGGAACACGTTGCCCTCCGCCTTCTCAGCGATCACCTGGTCATCGGCGCACACCAAGCGCGAGCAATAGTACGAGAACGAAATGAAGTCGACGGTATGCTCGGCCAGATACTCCGTATCGCCCGGCTCAAAGGGCACGTGAACACCCTCTTTCTCGAGCGCACGCAGCTTCCAAGTAGGATAGGCGCCCGCAGCCATCACGTCAGTGTAGAAGTAGCGGCCGCGGTCCTCCTCATACGCAAGCCATACGTCCTCGGGCGCACAACGGTACGGATAGGTCGCACCGGCAGCGATCATGCAACCCACCTTGTTTGCGGGATCGATCTTGTGCAGGATCTCGACAGCGCGAGCGCTCGCCATAAACATATGGTGCGAGAACGCCGCGGTCACGGCTGCACGGTCACGCTCATCCTCGAGCGTGACGCCCGCGTTGATATAGGACAGCG
>CAUDYH010000238.1 GCA_958453575.1 uncultured Collinsella sp. | reverse complement strand
GCCCTTGACCATGCCCGTGAGCGCACTGATGACGGCGGCAACGATCAGCATGATGACCATGGGGTCGGCCATCTGCTCAAAGAAACGCTTCCACAGCGGCGTCTTCTCGGCTTCCTCGAGCTTGTTAGGGCCTGTCTTGGCAAGGCGCGAAGACGCCTCGTCGTTGCTCAGGCCGAGGTTCTCATCGACACCTTGGTCGCTGAGCACCTCCGCCGCGGCGGACAGGTATTCCTTTTGCATATAGAGTCCCCTCCTGGGATTCGGGCCACTCAGCAGATTGATGCCCGATCATAATTCCCAGGAGAAGGGCAAGGGCTCATCAAGGCTGCCGTGCTGAGCGGCAGTTGATAGTGGAGCTATGGTACCCCAAAGCGACGCGTCTAGCCAAAACAATCGGTTTGGAAATATGGTCCGCACGCAACGGTGCAGACCGTGTGATGCTCAACATTGGTAAAACGTTTTTTCTTCGGCACATCGCCAAACTGACATATCGCCCAGATAGCAGCGGTTGGAGTGGTTGGTAAAGATTTTCCATATACCGTTTTTCCCGCAAAAAATGAACTTCCATTTCGGCATACGGTCGATTTTTTGGGGTATTCGGTCGGCATTTCGTTATAATCATCTCGGTTTTATTTCTTATGGTTTATCTATCAGCGCAAGACGATGTCAGATGGAGGTCTGAATGTACAAGCGCACTAAGATTGTATGCACCATGGGTCCCGCCTGCGATAGCGACGAGACCATCCGCGAGATGATCAAGGCGGGCATGAACGTCGCCCGTTTTAACTTCTCGCACGGCTCCTACGACGAGCACCACGGTCGCATCGAGCGCGTCCGCCGTATTTCCAAGGAGCTCGGTCTGCCTGTCGGCATCCTGCTCGACACCAAGGGCCCCGAGGTCCGCACCGGCCTTCTGGTCGACGGCAAGAAGGTTGCCGTCAAGACCGGCGATAAGATCGTCGTCACCGCTCAGCCCACGTCCGAGGATTTCCACGGCACCGCTGAGCACATCTCCCTCGACTACCTGGCTCTGCCCTCCGAGGTCGAGAAGGGCTCCCTCATCCTGATCGATGACGGCCTGGTTGCCCTCGAGGTCGAGTCCGTCAGTGGCCAGGACATGACCTGCGTCGTTAAGAACGACGGCCTGATCGGCGAGCGCAAGGGCGTCAACATGCCCAACGTCAACATCTCGCTGCCCGCTATCACCGAGCGCGATCGTCAGGACATCCTCTTTGGCCTGACCGAGAACATCGACTACATCGCCGCTTCCTTCATCCGTGATGGCGAGTCCGTCCGCGGCATCCGCAAGCTTTGCCGCGAGAACGGTGGCGAGCACGTGACGATCTTCCCGAAGATCGAGTGTGCCCTGGGCGTCGAGAACTTCGACGAGATCCTCGAGGCTTCCGACGGCATCATGGTCGCCCGTGGCGACCTGGGCATCGAGATCAAGCCCGAGCTTGTTCCGCACATCCAGAAGGAGATCATCGCCAAGTGCAACGCGGCCTACAAGCCCGTTATCACCGCTACGCAGATGCTCGACTCCATGCAGCAGAACCCGCGCCCGACGCGCGCCGAGGTTGCCGACGTTGCTAACGCCATCTACGACGGCACCGACGCCGTTATGCTCTCTGGCGAGTCCGCTGCCGGTAAGTACCCGGTCGAGGCCGTTAAGATGCAGGCCAGCATTGCTCTCGAGACCGAGAAGTACCTCCCGGCCCACGCTCCGCTCGAGGTTCCGGCCGATGCTCACGGCACCCGCGTCGTCAACAACGTTGTGGGTATGTCCGCTGTGAACATGGCCACCACCGTTGGCGCCAAGTGCATCACCGTGCCGACGACCACCGGTCGTACCGCTCGCTTGATCTCGCACTTCCGTCCCAACATGCCGATCTGCGCGTTCTCCCGCCACGAGTGGGCCGTCCAGCAGATGATCATGTACTGGGGCGTTATCCCGCATCAGGCCGAGATTACCCAGGGCACCGTCAACGGCACGATCGTCAAGGCGATCGAGACCGCTAAGGAGCTCGGCTACGTCGAGGCCGGCGATCTGACCGTCGCCACCGCCGGCGATCCCCGCATGAGCGTCCAGCTCGAGGACAAGGTCTCCTCGACCAACGTCGCTTACGTCGCTCAGGTGCGCTAAATCACACTTGCAAGCACACTGCATTGCAAAGGGCCCGGAAGGCTTCGCCTTCCGGGCCCTTTTTCTGTGTCAATGCCGGCACACGGCAAAACACGCACCCATTTCTTTACCAAAAGCGCGAAATCCACCTTTCGAGGCCCAAAAATAAAGTCCCAAGCGCTAAAAGTGTTCGCCCGATGGCGAAACCACACCTTACCCGACGCTGCTAAATCGTTTTAGCAAGAGCCAGATCGACCGCGTTTTCGGAAGTATGCGGCAAATTCTGAGACCTCCGAGCACACCCCGTTTTTTCGCAACAAAATGCCTGATAAACTGGCCTCAAAAGCCAGGTCTGCTCACAGGGTTCAGATTTTGCCGCATACTTCCGAATTGACGCTGGCATCGCACGGTCCAAAAGCACATTTCGACCAGGAGGATATCATGGACCTGACGCTATGCGGTCAATCCGCTTTTTACTATCACTGTATCCCGCCGCAGGTATTAGGGCTTTACCCCGCCATTAGCCTTGGCAATATGGATCGCAGATGTTGCGGCCTCGGAAGTCATGCAGTTGTAAAAGACCTACTTCACGCACCGCTTCACAGGTTTGTATTCACTCGAGCACAATCCGGGTCGCGAAGCCTGTTTAAATCGCACCTCCTGACCCAAGAGCCGCCTCCCGGGTCGTTTAGGCAAACTGAACATGGATTTGATGTCACGTCGCCCGAGTTTACGCTGCTCAGCCTTGCTACGCAGGTCTCACGCAACCAGCTACTCATGGCTTGCTACGAGATGTGCGGCTCCTTTGCAGTGTTTAAGCCCTGCGAGCGAACGCAACAACATCTTGATGAAGCTATTTCGCTTAAGCTCATTCCACCCAACTGCTGCTGGGAGCGTGTTGTCGACACCAAGGGCAATGACACCAATTTGTGGAAGCGCCCGCCGCTCCTCAGCGCGGCGGATATCGCCGCGTTCGCCAAGCAGGCTGCAGGCCTGCGCGGCGTTAAACAACTGCGCTGGGCGGCCGAGCACATGACGGGGCAGACCGCCTCGCCCTTCGAAGTACAGGCCTCTATGCTTGTCTCGCTCCCCCGCAAC
>CAUDYH010000237.1 GCA_958453575.1 uncultured Collinsella sp. | reverse complement strand
AATCGATTCTGACCAAGCCAGCGTGGATTATGGGTCTATTTGCCTTTGTGGGCCTTGTCGCGCTTAAGCGTCCTGCCCACAAGGTGATGACGGGCACCCTGAAGCCCATTCTTGGTTACATCATGCTGTCCGCCGGCGCCGCTGTTGTTCAGGAGAACCTTGCTCCGCTGGGTACCTTCATCGAGACCGGTTTCCACATCACCGGCGTCGTGCCCAACAACGAGGTCGTTGTTTCGATGGCTCAGAGCGTCCTCGGCGTTCAGACCATGATGATCCTGATTCTCGGCTATGTCGTGAACATTATCATTGCCCGCTTTACCAAGTTTAAGTACATCTTCCTGACGGGCCATCACAGCATGTTTATGGCCTGCCTGCTGTCTGCCGTTCTGCAGGCATCTGGCTTCCAGGATGTCCAGCTTGTCATCGTGGGCGGCATGTTCCTGGGCCTCGTGAGCGCTATGCTTCCCGCCGTTGGTCAGCGTTTCACCGAGAAGGTTACCGATGGCGATGAAATCGCCATGGGCCACTTCGGTTCACTCGCCTATTACATCTCCGCTGCAGTCGGTACGCTTTTTGCTAAGGACGCCGAGGAGAACAGCACCGAGAAGATCGAGGTTCCCGAGAAGTTCGCCTTCCTGCGCGACACTACCATCTCCACGGCTCTTACCATGGCCTTCTTCTACCTGGTTACCGCTTTCGCCGCTTACATCGCAGATCCTGCGGTCGTCACCAAGACCGCTGGCGGCGACAACGTGATTGTCTATGCCCTGACCTGTGCCCTGTCCTTTGCCGTTGGTGTCACCATCGTCTATAACGGCGTTCGTATGATCCTTGCCGACCTGGTCCCGGCTTTCCAGGGCATCTCCAACAAGCTGATCCCCGGTGCCATCCCCGCCGTCGACTGCGCCGTCTTCTTCCCCTATGCTCCCACCGCCGTCATCCTCGGCTTTGTCGCTTCCTTTATCGGTGGCGTGGTCGGTATGTTCATCGTGGGCGCTACCCTGGGCATCTTCATCATCCCGGGCATGGTTCCTCACTTCTTCTGCGGTGCTACCGCAGGCATCTACGGCAATGCTACCGGCGGTCGCAAGGGCGCAGCTCTTGGCGCTTTCGTCAACGGCCTGCTCATCACCTTTGCCCCGGCCCTGCTCCTGCCCGTTCTTGACGTCTTTGGCTTCAAGAACACTACGTTCGGCGACTTCGATTTCTCCGTCATTGGTATTACGCTTGGCCGCGCTGCCGAGGCCTTCGGTACCACCGGTGTCTACGCGATTCTCGCTGTCCTTCTGGTCGTTGCCTTCGTCCCCAACTTCATCCACACCAAGGGTGCTGTGATCAATCACGTTGAGGAAGAGTAATCCAGGCATACGTTAAGCCCTAATCGGGCGGAGCTCCGATAACCGGCTCCTACACGGAAGCGGTGACGTCTCAATCGAGGCGTCACCGCTTTTTGCTTTGGAGCGATTGTGAATATGAGCCGGCGAGGCGCTGCTTCTGTTCCGTGAACGGAATCAAACGCAATGATCGGCAAAAACGTTTTGCCGCTGGGGCGTCGATATAAAAATGGTAAATCTGCAAAACCGTTCGCCGAGAAGATAAAAAACCGCAGTTCACGCCTTGATAAACGTAGATAAAGTGTTTAGCAGTTTATCGGCCGTATGCTAACGAAAGGAATCAGGCAGATGGCAATCAAGGTGTTCGCTGACGGTGCAAACCTCGAGGGCATGCTCGACATGTACGAGAGCGGCAACGTTCAGGGTTTCACGACTAACCCGTCCCTTATGAAGAAGGGCGGCGTGACGGATTACCGCGCGTTTGCCAAGGAGGTCCTGGCCCACATCACCGATGTGTCCGTCTCGTTTGAGGTCTTTGCCGACGACGTCGAGACCATGGAGGTCGAGGCCCGCGAGATCGCTACCTGGGCCGAGAACGTCTACGTCAAGATTCCGTGCGTGACTACCAAGGGCGAGTCCACGGCCGAGTTGGTGCGCAAGCTTTCCGCCGACGGCATTAAGGTCAACGTCACCACCATCTTTACGCCTGCGCAGGTCGACGAGATGGTCGACGCTGTCGACGCCGAGACGCCGTCCATCATCTCGCTCTTTGCCGGCCGTATCGCCGACACGGGTGTCGATCCCATTCCGTTTATGACGGAGTCGGTCAAGAAGGCCGCCGCCAAGCCCAACTGCGAGGTCCTGTGGGCGTCCACGCGCGAGCTTATCAACATTTACCAGGCGCAGGCCTGCGGCTGTCAGATCATCACGGTGCCCAACAGCATCCTGGCCAAGCGCAAGAACATCGGTCGCGACCCGTATGAGGTTTCGCTCGATACCGTGCGCGGCTTTGCCAAGGATATCGCCGCTTTGGGCTTCCATATCCTGCCGTAACGCGAACACTGGCTGCGCCGCGGGTTGTTCGCCCCGGCCTTTCCTTTCCCTATCGCTCACGCGCTTCGCGAGGGTCGCGCTAGGCAAAGGAAAGGCCGGGGCTGCCGACACGAACCCGTCGGTAGGTCCTGAGCTGAATCGCTACCTTTATTCCGATGGGGGTCGACAGTGCTACCCCGCCAACTGTCTCGGGCAGTAATGGGGCTGGGCTCGGATGGCAACGCCGCGTGCCACTGGCGGCTTCGTTCGCCGGATGACGATTCGTGTTACGCGGCCGGCGTCACCTCGGACGGCGGCGTGGGCTCCGACGGCATCGCGTGGACAACGCGGTTCCGCATTATGGATCAACCTGTAATCTAATGATCTTCTAATCCATATCTATCAAGTATCGAAAACGATCCGGCCCCGAGTTGGCAGTCATCGCCAAGGCAAAGGACCCTGCCGGCTATGTGTTCGGGGCGACGCGCAAGTCGCCCAAGACCCTTCGATTATCCCTTTGTTCCGCGCATGCAAGATCTCATGCTTGACGTGGTTGAACAGCTCTACCGGGCAAACGAGGTCTTTGCGGCTCGTGCCCATAAGTGTCCCACCAACAGAAATCGAGATATTCGGCCTCAGAGTGCCGTCAAGATTGCCAATATGGCTGAAAAACGTCCCGTACCGCACCTCTGCGGGTGCAGATATGGGACGTTTGTGAAATATCTGATGCCTATTTGTTGAGCTTGCACTTTGAAGAAGTGTTATCGCGGCCCAGCGAGGCCGAATATCTCAAAAATTGCAGGTGATGATTAGCGGAAACGGCGTCTCGCACTTCGGGATATCGCCAAATCGTTTT
>CAUDYH010000236.1 GCA_958453575.1 uncultured Collinsella sp. | reverse complement strand
AATGCGACGAGCGACTTGCCTGCGAGATTCACTCCCGCGAAGGTGAAGGTCACGTCTACCGTGCCGCAGGATTCCTCTGCGGTGAAGGTGGTGGACGCCGTGATCTCGTCGCCCTCGTCATCGAGCGCGGGCTCGCCGGTGGCCTTGTCCATGAGGGTTCCGCTCACGGTGTACTCATTGCCGGGGATGAGGCCGGTGTATTCGATGGTGTCCACGATAGTGAGCTCATCGCGCGCCTGGCCCTCGTGCGTCCCGCTCTCTGAGTCGGTCGCTGTGGTCTTCATGGTCTTGGGCATGTTCTCAAGCGTGAACTCGTGTTGGGCGGCCATGGCGCCAGTCTCGTCCCACTCGATCATGCCCTGGTCGTTGACTACAAAGTCGGTCACGGTCGGCTTGCCCTCGTCGTCGAGGTCTGCGATAACGTAGCCTTCAGGTGCTTCGACCTCTTGGATGTGGTAGGTTCCGTGCTTCGCGTAGGCGAGGGATATGACGCCGTTCTCGTCGGTGGCCATCTCCTCGTCGAAGGCGCCCTCGTCGTTCCAGACGTGGAACTTGGCACCTGCTACTGCCTTCTCAGGGTCGAGCGCGTCCATCTTCTTGATCGAAGGGGTCGTGGGCTCGTCGGTCACGGCCTCCTCGTGGTCATACAACGCCACGTCCTGCCCCGCGTATTCGAGCGTGACAGTCTTCTCGGCAATGTCGAGCGCGTAGCCGTCTTTTGCCTTGGCCTCGTATACCGTGTAGGTGCCGAGGTAGAGCTCAGGCGTCGTCGCCTTGCCGTCCTCGCCCGTTGTGAGCGTTGCCACGATCTCGCCCTCATGGGCGCGTATCGTGCCGTCAGGCGTCTGGATCGTCTCTGCCGCCTTCACGATGTAGACGGATTCATCGACCGGATCTCCCGTTAACGCATCAGTCTTCGCCACGGTGATGGTCGCCTTCTGGGGCATGTTCGAAAACTCGATCACGAGTGGGTCGTCCCAGCCGTTGTAGTCGGCGTCCACATGGAAGGCCTTGCCCTCAAGCTCCTTCACGTAACCGTAGGGCGCCTCTACCTCTTTGAGCGTGTAGTCGCCCTCTTCCAACAGCATCGGAAGCGTGAGCTCCCCGCGCTCGTTGGCCGTCCAGGTGTCGATGGTATCGGTTGCGGGGTAGTGGGAGGTATAGGTGACGAGGTTGCCGCTCGCGTCCTCAAGCTGGAAGCTCACGGGAAGCGGGACCTGCCTGCCGGTCTCGGTGTCGACCTTGACCACCTTGAGAGGGGTCTGCGGGATGTGGTCGTTCACGAGCTGCGGCGGGTCGTATTGCCCCTCCTCGCGGATCGTGGTTTTCCAGTCCTCCACGGGAAGGAGCGTCTTTCCCCACTTGGCCTTGAAGGCGTCTGCTACGTCTTGCGGAATCACCTCATGGATGCGGTAGGTGCCGTACGCAAGCGCGCCTGTCCAGTCGGAAGGCTTGCTCCAGCCGTTTACGTTGGCGTTGTCGTCTTTCGTGGTGGCAAGTCCGTTCTCATTGACGGTGATGGTGCACACGCGGTTGCCGGGTTCGACGAGCTTGCCCGACTCGGGCGAGAGCACGGCGCTCTCCGAGTCGTTGTAGAGCTCGAACTTGACCCCTGGGACGAGCACGCGCACGACCTCCTGTGGCATGTCGCCGCTAGGAGAGTCGTAGATTTCCACGGGCACTTCCTTCACGAGGCGGAAGTCGCCGCGTTTCACAGTGTCGGGCACCTTGGGCGAGTTGTAGGTGTAGACGGACTCGC
This sequence comes from uncultured Collinsella sp., assembly GCA_958453575.1. Lineage (GTDB taxonomy): Bacteria > Actinomycetota > Coriobacteriia > Coriobacteriales > Coriobacteriaceae > Collinsella. The sequence continues at coordinate 1,472 of CAUDYH010000236.1, read as the reverse complement.
CGACCGCGCCGCCTTGCGTGATCCGCACGCAGAACACCTTCGGATCCCTGCCGTGCCCATCGTCGAGGTTGTAGCCCTGGGGCGCGCGGGTCTCCTGGATCAGCACCGTTCCCAGGGGAATCGATGCGTCGCCGTTGGTTTGGTAGTAGAGGGGATCTCCCGAGTGCTTGTACTCGTCAGCCAGGTAGGCGAATCCATCGGCATCCGTCTCGAACACCCAGGTGCGCGCAGGCGCGCCGGACGCCTCGGCCGATGCCGCGTCGGCGTAGTCGCCCGCGTAGTAGCGGGCGGTGAAGAGTGCGCCTTCGAGCGTCGCATCGCCTTCGGGCTCGCTCTCGTTGGTATCGGCGTCAACCTTGCCGACGAGCATGCCCACGGGGTCTGACTGCGGGATGTCGGATACGGTCTTGCCGTTCACCCGCGTGGTCTCGTCCGACCTCACCTCGACCGGATACACGGTCGGGTCGAGCGCATGCCCCGGTGCCTGCTTGGTCTCCTTTACCCAGTAGCTGCCCGGCTCAAGCTCCTCCAATATGCCGTAGCCGTCCCTGTCGGTTGTGATGGAGCCCGCGACATCCGTGAGCCCCGAGTTGCTGTACACGGTGTAGACCGCGCCTTCCACGGAGTAGAGCGGATTACCCTCGCACATCTCCTCGTTGGCGGTGACCTTCTTAAGGTCGATCTTTCCGTAGGGAGTGTACTTGAACGAGAGGATCAGCTGGTTTCCCGCGCCCGTGTAGAGCATGAAAGCCTCGAAGTTCGAGGGAACCTCGCCCTGCATGCGCGAGATCTTTCGACCAGTCGCATCGTCGTTGCACATCGTGCCCGACGAGTCGAAGCCGATGACGTAGTAGCGGCACCACTCCTTGAAGGACTCGTTACATCCGTAGAGCGCGTAGCTGCCATTGCTGGAGAACGTGTCCGAGAGCAGGATGTGCGCGAGCGCCGCATAGCGCGCATCCGTCATGGCCGTACCGTCATACCACGTGCCTGGCCAGAGACTCGCATCGAACCCCGGACTCCCATAGCTGAACCAGAGGTCCGCTATGGTCTCCGCATCGCGCCCCGAGGTCGAGTTGATGGCGCTCTTGGTGTAGGTGCCTGCAGGTGGCGTTGCCGCAGAGGGGTTCCCGCAATAGGCCATCTCTCCGTCGGCGTACATCCATGTGGTCGTGTAGCCCGCATAAGGAATCTTGCCCCCGATGCTCAACGAGGCGGTCTCTGCGGCGAATGCGCTTTGCCCCGAGACCGCAAGAGAGCCTATGACCGAGCTCAGGGCGATAAGCGCTGCGAGCAGGCAGCGCAGGGCCTTCGAGCCGGAAGCGCCAATCGTTGTAACTTCCATGTCGCACCGCCTATCGGGAGACGGGCTCGGCCTGTCGGGCCTCGCGGGTCTGGTTGGCCGATGCCTCACGGGCCTCCTTGGCCTTGTCGTCGAGCGATGCGAGGTAGGCCGCCCTTCCCTTGTCGAT
>CAUDYH010000235.1 GCA_958453575.1 uncultured Collinsella sp. | reverse complement strand
CTAACGTTGGTAAGCCCCAGGTTGCCTACCGCGAGACCGCTGGTCACGACGTCGAGAAGGCTGAGGGCAAGTTCGTCCGTCAGTCCGGCGGTCGCGGTCAGTACGGCCACGCCGTCATCAAGCTCGAGAAGATGGAGGAGGGCTTCGGCTACGAGTTCGTCAACGCTATCGTCGGCGGCGTCGTGCCCAAGGAGTACATCCCGTCCATCGACAAGGGCATTCAGGAGGCCCTGAACACCGGTGTTATCGCCGGCTTCCCGGTCCTCGACGTTAAGGTCACCCTGTTCGACGGTTCTTACCACGAGGTCGACTCCTCCGAGGCCGCCTTCAAGATCGCCGGTTCCATGGCTATCAAGGACGCCCTCAGGAAGTCCGATCCGCAGCTGCTCGAGCCGATCATGGCTGTCGAGGTCGAGACCCCCGAGCAGTACATGGGCGACGTTATGGGCAACCTCTCCGGTCGCCGCGGCAAGATCGAGGGCATGGAGGATCGCAAGAACAGCAAGCTCATCCGTGCCAAGGTGCCGCTGGGCGAGATGTACGGTTACGCTACCGACCTTCGCTCCCAGACCCAGGGCCGTGCATCCTACACGATGCAGTTCGACTCTTATGAGCCCGCGCCCAAGTCCATCGTGGACGAGGTCATGAGCAAGAACGCCTAAGTTCGAGCTCCCTGTTACGTAATCCTGCGAGAACACTTCTCGCACTCTTTGGAGGTTTAAGTTGGCTACCCAGAAGATCCGCATTCGCCTCAAGGGCTATGATCACGAGGTCGTCGATCAGTCCGCGAAGCTCATCGTCGAGACCGCTCAGAAGACCGGCGCTCGCGTTTCCGGTCCTGTCCCCCTGCCCACCGAGCGCAACCTGTACACGGTTATCCGCTCGCCGCACGTGAACAAGGACTCCCGTGAGCAGTTCGAGATGCGCACCCACAAGCGTCTCATCGACATCCTCGACCCCACCTCGGGCACCGTTGATTCGCTTATGCGTCTCGACCTCCCCGCTGGCGTCGACATCGACATCAAGCTCTAAGCTTTTTGCTCGATAGTGCGATTTGCAAGGCCGCAGCCCTAAGGGTTGCGGCCTTTTTTGTGCCGATGGGATAAAGGGTCTACACTACTGAGCTATTCGACAAACGGGTGTATGAGTAAAACTGTTGGGGGCAGATATAGATGGTCGAGTGGATCGTTCGTCGTGCGCAGGGCGACCGTGCGCGCGTGGGCATGTTGACGGGCGTGGTGTGCATTCTCGCCAATGTGGCACTTTGCGCTGCGAAGGGTGCAATTGGCGTGCTGTCGGGATCGGTTTCGATTGTGGCGGATGCTATGAACAACTTATCCGACGCAAGCTCAAACATCGTGAGCGTGCTGGGCTTTAAACTGGCGAGCAAGCCGGCAGACCCCGAACATCCTTACGGCCATGGCCGCTACGAGTATCTCTCGGGTCTGGTCGTGGCGGCGCTCGTGCTGCTGATCGGACTCGAACTGGTTAAGTCTTCGTTTGAGCGTATCATCCACCCCGAACCTGTCGAGTTCTCGCTTGCCCTGGTGGCAGTCCTGGCGCTTTCGATGGTTGTAAAGCTGTGGATGGCGGCCCTCAACCAAAAGCTCGGTGACCGTATTGAGTCCGATACGCTGCATGCGACGGCTCAAGACTCAAAGAACGATGTCCTGGCCACGGGTGCCGTGCTGGCGTGCGCGATTGTTTCCCAGGTGACGCATATCAATCTTGATGCCTGGGTTGGACTTGCCGTTGGCGCCTATATTGGCTGGAGCGGCTTTGAGCTCATCCAGGATACGGTGAGCCCGCTTTTGGGCCAGGCGCCCGATCCTAAGCTGGTCAAGCACATTCGAGACAAGATCATGAGTTATCCCGGCGTTTTGGGCGTTCACGATTTGATGGTCCACGACTATGGCCCGGGCAGGAAGTTCGCAAGCGCTCACGCCGAGATGGCGGCCGAGGCCAGCCCGCTGGAAAGTCACGACACGCTCGATAACATCGAGCAGTCGTTTAGGGACGAGGACGGCATGATCGTCACGCTCCATTACGATCCCATCGTGACCGACGATTCAAATGTGGCGAGCATGCGCCTGCGCATCAACGCTATGGCCCACGAGATTGATAGCCGCCTTTCGATTCACGATCTGCGCTGCGTGCCGGGTCCCACGCACACCAACGTGATCTTTGACTGCGTGCGTCCCTCGGATCTGCAGATGAGTGCCGATGAGCTCAAACACGCGCTGGCCCAGAGGGTCGAATCGGAATACCCCAAGTCGATTGCCAAGATTACGATCGACGAAGACTACGTAGGGCATACCCACGAATAGGATTGAGCCACGCAAGCTATTGATGCAGAAGGGGAGAGCATGAAGAAGCTGTATCTACTCCGTCACGGCCAGACGGAATTCAACGTTAAAAAGCTCGTCCAGGGTCGCTGCGATTCACCGTTGACCGACCTGGGCCGCAAACAAGCTGGAATGGCAGCCGCATGGCTCAAAGCCCACGGCGTCGTCCCCGACAAAGTGGTCTCATCGCCTTTAGGCCGAGCCATGGACACGGCAAGTCTCGTTGCAACCGAACTTCTCGGCCCGGATGCAGCAGTCGAGCCCTGCGAAGGCATCATCGAGCGTAGCTATGGAACCTTTGAGGAAGGCCCCCACGACGCCCTGCCCACCGACGTCTGGGATCCGGGCGAGGATCTGATCCCATTTGGCGGAGAAGGAAGCCAGGCTCTGCAAGAGCGCATGGTAGACACCCTCACCAATCTCATAGGCGCCGAGGGCATCGAAACCCTCTTAGCAGTAAGCCACGGCAGTGCCAGCCGCCAATTCATCAAGGCCGCAGCCCCAGAGGGCTTCGAACTCCCAGCAAAACTCCCCAACTGCGCCATCATGATCTTCGATTTCGATGATGCGCGAGAAGAGGATGATATGCCCCAATGTAAGTTCACCTTGCAACAAATTGTGGATCCTCAACAAAGTCATTAGCCTGAACGAGCAGAGTTAAGCAAGCATCAACGTGGCGTTCCCAGTGTGCGGCGGAGGGGGCGGGCCTGAGACATATTAAGGTTGTCGCGAGTTCCGCACGAACAGGAGGGCACTTAATGTGCTCTCCGTCGTGAGCAGGACTGTAGAGCAGCAACCTTAATATGTCTCAGGCCCGCCCCCTCCGCCGCACACTGGGAACGTGCCACGCACTTTACCTGCGTAAACAATGTGAGTGAAATATGAATCTCGATGGATA
>CAUDYH010000234.1 GCA_958453575.1 uncultured Collinsella sp. | reverse complement strand
GTCGTTCTGGAACTCCTTGAGTTTCTCCAGCTCAAAGGCGTCCTTCAGCCAGCCGTCGCCAATGGCCTCGGTCACGAGCTTGGCATAGGTGGGGTTGGCCTCGGCAAAGAAGCGACGATGCGAGATGCCGTTGGTCTTGTTGTTGAACTTCTCGGGCGTCAGGGCATAGAAGTCCTTGAGGACGATGTTCTTGATGATGTCGGAGTGGATCTTGGCCACGCCGTTGACGCTGTGGCTGCAGATCACGGACAGGTTGGCCATGCGAATCTCGCCGTCCCACAGGATGGCAGTCTGGCGCAGACGCTCCTGCCAGCCGTCCTGCGCGGTGTCGAACGACTCGTGCCAACGACGGCTGATCTCGTCGATGATCTGGTACACGCGGGGGAGGAGCTTGGAGAACGTGCCGATGGGCCACTTCTCCAGGGCCTCGGGCAGGATGGTGTGGTTGGTGTAGCTCACGACCTGCGTCACGATGTTCCAGGCGTCGTCCCACTCGAGCTTCTTCTCGTCGATGAGGATGCGCATGAGCTCGGGGCCGCACATGGCGGGGTGCGTGTCGTTGGTGTGGATGGCCACAAACTGCGGCAGCAGCTCCCAGTTCTCGCCGTGCTCCTTCTCAAAGGTGTCGAGCAGGCTGTAGATGCCGGCCGAGACAAACAGGTACTCCTGCTTCAGGCGCAGCAGACGGCCGTGCTCGCCGGCGTCGTTGGGGTAGAGGATGGCGCTGATGGCCTCGGCCTCGGCACGCTCGGCATCGGCCAGGGCGTAGTCGCCGCGGTTGAAGGCCTCAAGGTCAAAGTGCTCCTCGACCGGCTCGGCGGCCCAGACGCGCAGCTTGTTTACGGTCTCGCCGGCATAGCCCACCACGGGGATGTCGTAAGGAACGGCCAGGATGTCCTGCGTGTCCACCGTGCGGTAGAACGTGCGGCCGTTCTCCTCAAAGCCCTCAACATGGCCACCAAACTTAATGGTCACGGCCTTGTCCTGACGGCGGACCTCCCAGGGATAGCCGTGGGTGAGCCACTCGTCGGTGGCCTCCACCTGGCTGCCGTTGACGATCTCCTGCTTAAACAGACCGTAGCGGTAGCGCATGCCGTTGCCGTAGCCGGCAATGCCCTCGGCTGCCATGGAATCCAGGAAGCATGCGGCCAGACGGCCCAGGCCGCCGTTGCCCAGCGCCGGATCGGGCTCTTGATTCTCGATGACGGAAAGGTCAAAGCCCATGTCGTCGAGCGCCTCGGCGACCATGTCGCGCACGCCAAAGTTGAGCAGGTAGTTGTCGAGCAGGCGGCCGATCAAAAACTCGATCGAGAAGTAGTAGACGCGCTTCTTGCCCTCGGCGGCCACACGGGCGTCACTCTTGGTGGCAACGGTGCGCGCCTTCTCGGCCACGAGCTTGGCCAGGGCGTTAAAGCGGTCGAGGTCACTTGCGGCCTCGACGCTCTTGCCGCTGATGCTCATGACGGCTTCGCGATAGAGCTCGGTAAACTCCTGTTTGTTGTCGAAGATCTTATTCATACGTTCCTTTCCCCCGGGGATATTTCTCCCGGAACGGTTATGATTTGTATCCTACGCCCCTGCGGGGCGGGTAATTACAGCTGTAACGGCTTTGTTACGCATCCTTGGCAGACGGCTTAACAGAAGCAGACTTGGCCTTGGTAGCGCCCTTTTTGGTAGCCGGCTTCTTGGCTGCGGCCTTAGCAGCGGGCTTTGCGGCAGCCTTAGCCTTCGTCTTAGCCGGAGCCTTCTTAGCGGCCGCGGGCTTGGGCTTCACCGAGGACGTGCGCTTCTTGGGTGCAGCCTTGGGCTCCTCGACCACGGGCGGCTTATAGCTGCTGGGACCGCGGCGCTTAAGCACCACGCCTGCCAGGCCGGGCACCTTAATCTCAATGGAGTCCATCTGCCCGTTCCAGGGATAAGGCTCGCTCGAGCAGGTGTAGGGTTCCTCACCGGCATAGCCGCTGCCGCCAAACTCGGGACGGTCGGAGTCAAAGATGACCTCCCAGTCGCCCTCGCGCGGCACGCCCACACGGAAGCTCTCGTAGCTCGCCGGGTCAAAGTTGATCAGGATCACCAGGTCGTCATCAATGTCCTCGCCCTGACGCACAAAGCTCACGATGGACTGCTTGGAGTTATCCGCGTCAATCCAGGTAAAGCCGTCGTCGGTGTAGCCGCGCTCGTACAGGGCGGGCTCGGCGGTGTACAGGTGGTTGAGTGCCTTGATAAACGCCTGATGGTGCGCATGGGTCTCGTACTGCTCGGTCAAGAACCACTGAATGGACTCGTAGTAGCGCCACTCAATAAACTGGCCGATCTCGTTGCCCATAAAGTTGAGCTTGGCACCGGGATGCGTCATCTGGTAGAAAGCCAGCGTGCGCAGACCGGCAAACTGGCGCCACCAGTCGCCCGGCATGCGGCCGATCAGCGAGCACTTGCCGTGCACGACCTCGTCGTGGCTCAGCGGGCAAATGAAGTTCTCGGTAAAGGCGTACATGATGGAGAACGTGAGCAGGCCGTGGTTGCCGGGGCGCCACGGAAAATCAGTCTGCATGTAGTGCAGGGTGTCGTTCATCCAGCCCATGTCCCACTTGTAGTGGAAACCCAGGCCGCCGTCCTGCGGCGGATAGGTCACGAGCGGCCACGCGGTGGACTCCTCGGCCATCATCATCACGTCGGGGTAGTGCGCCTCTACAGCGCAGTTGACCTGGCGGATAAATGCGCTGGCGTCCAGGTCCTCCTCGGTACCGTACTTGTTGAACTTCTTTTGGCCGGGATCATCGATACCAAAGTTGAGGTACAGCATGCTGGACACGCCGTCCATGCGAATGCCGTCCACGTGGAAGTTCTCGAGCCAGTACATCACGTTGGAGACCAGGAAGGAGCGGACCTCGCCGCGGGCGAAGTCAAACTTATGAGTGCCCCAGTTGGGGTGAATCTCGTGCTCAAACAGCATGTGGCCGTTAAAGGTGGCAAGGCCGTGGGAGTCGGCGCAAAAACCGCCGGGCACCCAGTCCATGATCACGCCGATGCCTGCCTCGTGGCACGCATCGATAAAGTGCATGAGCTGCTGCGGGTTGCCGTAGCGCGACGTGGCGGCGTAGTAGCCGGTCGTCTGGTAGCCCCAGGAGCCGTCGAAGGGATGCTCCATGAGCGGCATGACCTCGATATGCGTGTAGCCCATGTCGCGCACGTAGTCCACGAGCTCCACCGACAGGTCGTCGTAGGTATAGAACTCGCCGCGCTGCGCGGGGAAGG
>CAUDYH010000233.1 GCA_958453575.1 uncultured Collinsella sp. | reverse complement strand
CTGGGTATCGTGAAAGATCGTGCACTCCCCCATCATCAAAAGTGACACACGCTACCAGTTGATGGGAGGCAGCCATGGGCTTCTTTGACAAGATGTTCGAGAAGAAAGAGTGCGCGATTTGCGGTACCGAGCTGGGACTTCTCGGCAAGACCAAGATCAACGAAGGCTACCTGTGCAAAGAGTGCGTCGGCAAGCTCTCCCCCTACTTTCACGGCTATCGCTCCAGCACCGCGGACGATATCCGTGAGCAGCTCGCCTACCGCGAGGCCAACGCCGAACGCCTGTCTTCGTTCAATCCCACGCGCACGCTTTCTGCCGGACGTACCAACATCATGCTCGACGAAGACGCGGGCCTGTTGATCATCACTTCGCAGAGTCGCTGGCGCGATGCCAACCCCGACATCATCGAGTTCTCGCAGGTACTTGGCTGCGATATGGATATCGACGAGCATCGCACCGAGATCTATCGCGAGACCAAGGACGGCGAGCGCGAGAGCTACAACCCGCCGCGCTACGACCTGGATTACGACTTTAACCTGACCATCCACGTCAACACGCCGTACTTTACCGAGATCAACCTGCGCGTGAACGACTCCACCATCGATCAGCGCGGTTCCATCGAATACCGCGAGGCCAAGCGCCAGGCAACCGAAGTCCGCGATGCGCTGGTGCAGCTGCGCCAGGAGACGCGCGACAGCGTCGTGGCCGCCAAGGCCCCCAAGACCGCGGTCACCTGTCCCTTCTGCGGCGCAACCACCATTCCCGATGCCAGCGGGCGCTGCGAATACTGCGGCGGCGCTATCGGCGCATAGCACCCGGCACGGAAAGGACCGATCATGGCCTTCGAGAGCGTCAACTATCAGTGCCCCGCGTGTGGCGGCCCCCTTCACTTTGCCAGTGCCGAGCAAAAGCTCGTCTGCGACTACCGCGACTCGCGTTTTGAAGTCGAAGAAGTCGAGGCCCTCTATCGCGAGCGCCAGGACAAGGCAGATGCCAAAGCCGATGCGGCGGCGGCAGCACCCAAACCCGTGGCCGACGCCGCGGTACAGGAGCTCGCCCAAAACGCCGGTTACATCTGCTCGTCGTGCGGTGCCGAGCTGATCTCGGACGGCACCGTCGCCGTTACCACCTGCCCATACTGCGGCAACCCCGCCGTGGCACCCGGTCAGCTCTCGGGCGACTTTTCACCCGACCTGGTGATCCCGTTTAAGCTCGGGCGCGATGACGTTATGGCCGCACTCAAAGAGCACTACAAGGGCAAGATCCTGCTGCCCAAGAGCTTTGTCACCGGCAACCACATCGACGAGGTCCAAGGCGTCTACGTGCCGTTTTGGCTCTACGGTGCCCACGTGGACGGCGAAGTGTACTTCGATGCGACCAACGAGACCGTGACCGAGGAATCCGATCGCACCGTCACGACCACCGACCACTACGATGCCTATCGCAAGGGCAATATCTCGTTTGAGCGCGTGCCCGTCGACGGATCGTCCAAGATGCCCGACGGCCACATGGACGCCATCGAGCCGTTTGACTACGACGCGCTGCGCCCGTTTTCGGTCGCGTATATGCCCGGCTACATCGCCAACCGCTACGACGAGGATTGCGAGACCTGCAAGGCGCGCGCCGAGCGTCGTATGGAAGAAAGTACGATTTCGGCCCTGCGCGAGACCGTCGTCGACGAGTACGACGACGCCACGGTCGAAAGCAAGCAGCTCGACTGCACCTGGGAAGACAGTAACTACGCCCTGTTCCCCGTCTGGATGCTTTCCACCTCGTGGAACGGCAAGAGCTACCTGTTTGCCATGAACGGCCAGACCGGTCGCATGGTCGGCGAGCTCCCCTGCTCCAAGCCCAAGCTCGCTATCGCCTCGGTGCTGTTCTTTGTGATCGGATTTGTCCTCTCCCAGATTCTCTTTATGGGCGAGAACGCCTTCAATCCGGATTACCTCACCTTTGATATCGAGGGCATCCTCATCAACATCATCGCGCCACTGATCATCGTGATTATCGGAGACGTGCTGCTGGTAGGCCAGCTCAAGACGGCCAACGAAGCAACCCATGCCGATGAGTATTGTGGCGAGCTCGACCTGACCGAGAAGCACGACACCTTCAGCCACACCGAGACCACCGTTGTCATGAAAGACAACAAGGACGATTAATCATCCCGACCAACACCACCCGGCCTTTGACAAGAAAGGAAAATCACCATGGGACTCTTGAAAGCTGGATTGGGAGCTGCCGGCGGCGTCATGGCCGACCAGTGGAAGGAATTTATCTATTGCGAATCGATGCCCGCTGACGTCTTGGCCTGCAAGGGCAGCAAGCGCACCGGCGGCCGCAGCTCAAACACGCGCGGCGAGGACAACGTCATCTCCAACGGCTCCGTCATTGCCGTCAACGACGGCCAGGGCATGCTCGTGGTGCAAAACGGCAAGATTATCGAGGTCGCGCTGGAGCCCGGCGAGTTCGTCTTTGACACCGGCAGCGAGCCGAGCGTCTTTAGCGGCAATCTGGGCGACTCCATCAAGGAGACCTTCGCCAATATCGGCAGCCGCTTTACCTTTGGCGGCGACGCGGGCAAGGACCAGCGCGTCTACTTTATCAACACCAAGGAGATCATCGGCAACAAGTACGGCACCGCCTCTCCCGTGCCCTTCCGCGTGGTCGATAACAACATCGGCCTGGATGTCGACATCTCTGTGCGCTGCAACGGCGAGTATTCGTACCGCATCACCAACCCGCTGCTGTTCTACACCAACGTATGCGGCAACGTGACCGATAGCTACACGCGCGATAAGATCGACAGCCAGCTTAAGTCCGAGCTGCTCACCGCCCTGCAGCCCGCCTTTGCCAAGATCTCGGAGATGGGCATCCGCTACAGCGCCATCCCCGGCCACACCACCGAGCTCGCTCGTGCGCTCAACGAGGTCCTCTCTGCCGACTGGCGCGACCTGCGTGGTGTCGAGATCGTGAGCTTTGGCGTCAACTCCATCGCAGCCTCGCAAGAAGACGAGCAGATGATCAAGGACCTGCAGAAGGCCGCAGTCATGCGCGATCCCACCATGGCGGCAGCCAACATTGCCAGCGCCCAGAGCGACGCAATGCGCGCGGCAGCCGCCAATCCCAACGGCGCGATGGCAGGCTTTATGGGCATGGGCATGGCAGGTGGCATGGGCGGCATGAACGCCAGCCAGCTGTTCGCCGCCGGCCAGGCACAGCAGCAGGCCGCCCCGCAGCCGGCTCCGGCACCCGCTCCCG
>CAUDYH010000232.1 GCA_958453575.1 uncultured Collinsella sp. | reverse complement strand
CAAGATGGGCAGCCGCGACTTCAGCCGCATCCGAACCGGCATCGGCAACCCTCCCGGCAAGATGGCCGTCGCCGACTACGTGCTTAAGCAGCTGCGCGCCCGCGAGGCCGAGGACTTCCAGGACACCTGCACCCGCGCCGCAGATGCCGCCGGTTTGGCCATCGTCCACGGCGTAATCTACGCCCGCGATCACGTAAACGGTGCCGCTTCCGCCAACGGCAAGCACTAAAACCTACCATTTAGGGATGTTTATTTTGGCAGGTTTTATATGCGAAAACGCCGCCGCGGCCGCATCGCAATAAGTCCTGCGCCGCCATACATATGCAGCGCCCCAAAGGGGGCCGGCCCCACCGATGCGCGAGGCCGGCCCCCTTTGCCGTTTTGCCTGATAAAACCTGCCGAAATAAACCTGTCCCTTTTTGGCAGGTCACTTTTCCCAACCGCCGAAGACACACGTAAACAGCATGTCCATGAGGGTATAATTCGTACCGTATGTCTGCACAACGCCTGTGCGCGTACGGTTTTATTCGGGCTGCCGTCCATTTCCGTGGAGGCACGGTTCGGCCGCCCTAACAAGAGAGGGGTTCTATGTATAAGATCCTGGAGAAGACGCAGTTCTCGGAGAAGGTGTTCAAGTTCCGCATCGAGGCGCCCGCTATCGCCAAGCATGCGCACGCTGGACAGTTCCTCATGGTTCGCGCCAACGAGACGGGCGAGCGCGTCCCGTTTACCCTGGCCGGCTGGAACGGTGACGAGGGCTGGGTCGAGTTCATCTTCATGGTGATCGGCAAGACCACCGAGATGCTGTCCACCTACGAGGCCGGCGAGTCGCTGCGCGACGTCGTGGGCCCGCTGGGCGTTCCCACCGAGATGGCCGAGGGCCCCTGCGCCGTCATTGGCGGCGGCGTCGGCCTGGCAATTGCCTTCCCGGTCGCCAAGCACCTGGTCGAGACCGGTCACGAGGTGCACGCCATCATGGGCGCCCGCACCAAGGACCTCCTGCTCATGGAGGACCAGTTCCGCGAGCTCCTCGACGAGGACCACATCCACATCACCACCGATGACGGTTCCTACGGCGAGCATGGCGTTGTCACCGCTCCGCTGGAGCGCCTGCTGCAGGACAAGGCCGTGAGCCAGGTCTTCTGCGTCGGCCCCGTTCCGATGATGAAGTTCTCGACCCTCACCGCCCAGAAGTACGACACCCCCATCACCGCGTCCCTCAACCCCATCATGGTTGACGGCACCGGCATGTGCGGCTGCTGCCGCGTCGAGGTGGGCGGCGTGACCAAGTTCGCTTGCGTCGACGGCCCCGACTTCGATGCCACCCTGGTCGACTGGGATGACCTTCGTGCCCGCCAGGCCGCTTACCGTTCCGAAGAGGGCGAGTCCCTCAAGGCCTATGAGGAAAAGAGCTGCGCATGCCACTAGTTAACGGTCGTTTCGTTGCCGATATGAAGTCGCCCCGCACCCCCGATAACGAGGAGCCGGCTGCCGAGCGCGCCTGCGACTTCCGCCCCGTCGACAAGGGCTTCACCGAAGAGATGGCGCTGGCCGAGGCCGAGCGCTGCCTCAACTGCAAGAAGCCGTTCTGTGTTGAGGGCTGCCCCGTCAACATCAACATTCCCCGCTTTATCGAGCAGATCCGCGCGAAGGACTTCGGCGGCGCTCTCGATACCATTCGCGAGGACTCCATGCTTCCCGCCATCTGCGGCCGCGTCTGCCCGCAGGAGAACCAGTGCGAGGGCAAGTGCATCCGTGGCAAGAAGTCCGAGCCCGTGGCCATCGGCCAGCTCGAGCGCTTCTTGGGCGACCGCCCCGAGCTCGCCTCCACGCCCAAGATGGCCCCCAAGAACGGCAAGAAGGTCGCTGTCGTCGGCTCCGGCCCGTCCGGCATCACCTGCGCCGGCGAGCTCGCCCGTAACGGTTTTGACGTTACCGTCTTCGAGGCATTCTTCACCGGCGGCGGCGTGCTGGTCTACGGCATCCCCGAGTTCCGTCTGCCCAAGGCAGTCGTCAAGCGCGAGATTGACGGCCTGGAGGACATGGGCGTCAAGTTTGAGTACAACTCCGTCGTGGGCAATATGGCCACGGCCGAGGAGCTGTTCGAGCAGGGCTTCGACGCCATCTACGTGGCGACCGGCGCAGGCCTGCCCAAGTTCCTCAACGTCCCCGGCGAGAACCTGCCCAACGTCTTCTTCGCTAACGAGTACCTCACCCGCGTGAACCTGATGAAGGCCAACAAGTTCCCCGAGTACGACACCCCCACCAAGCACGGCAAGAACGTCGTCGTCTTTGGTGGCGGCAACGTGGCTATGGACGCCGTCCGTACCGCCAAGCGCCTGGGCGCCGAGCACGCCATCATCGCCTACCGTCGTACCGAGGACGAGATGCCCTGCCGTCGCGCCGAGCTGCACCATGCTAAGGCCGAGGGCGTCGAGGTTCTGCCGCTCGTCTCCCCGCTCGAGTTTGTCGCTGGCGAGGACGGCTCCGTGTGCGCCGTCAAGGTCCAGAAGATGGAGCTCGGCGAGCCCGACGAGTCCGGCCGTCGTCGCCCGGTGCCCATCGAGGGCGCCATCGAGGAGATCCCCTGCGACGTCGCTATTTCGGCTATCGGCACCAACGCCAACCCCTTCGCTGCCAAGATCGGCGGCAAGATGGAGCTCAACAAGTGGGGCTACATCGTTGCCGACGAGGAGACCGGCCAGACCACCGATCCCCGCATCTGGGCCGGCGGCGACATCGTCACCGGTGCCGCTACGGTCATTCTGGCGATGGGCGCCGGCAAGAAGGCCGCCGCTTCCATCACCAAGAGCCTGCTGGGCGAGTAATCACCCACAGCGCTAGCCATCAAACGGCAAAGTCCCCGTCGAGCACACGCCCGGCGGGGACTTTTTCTATGCCAGACCCCAGATCACCACAAAGGAGACAGGCACCTTTGTGGTGGTTTTGGACTTGCCTGATCGTTTTGTCTCAATCTGTAACAGTTGGAGTCCGTTGAGCCCTGCAGTTGTTACAGATCGAGATATTGTGCCGGCCGCCCACGCCGCATCTCAATCTGTAACAGTTAGAGACCAAATATGCCGCCTGGTGTTACAGATCAAGACGTTGGGCTGACGGCCGAACGGTTCATCTAAATCTGTAACAGTTAGAGCCATTTTCGCTGGCTTGGTGTTACAGATCGAGACTATGCAAAAGCCGAGGATAGGCACTGCCGCCAAGGCCTTCCCCTCGGCCTAAAACAAAAACCACCACAAAGGTGCCTGTCC
>CAUDYH010000231.1 GCA_958453575.1 uncultured Collinsella sp. | reverse complement strand
GCCGTGCCTGCCGGCGCTCGCGAGATTAGTCGCTTCGACGGTATCGAGAGCTACGGCGAGCTGTATGTCAACGGTCAGTTTATCGGCATGACCAAGGGTTCGCGCCTGTCCGCCGAGTTTGACGTGACCGACGCGCTCGTCGAGGGCGACAACCTGTTTGCGGTCAAGGTTCTGCAGTACAGCGATGGTAGCTACATCGAGGACCAGGACATGTGGTGGGCATCGGGCATCTTCCGCGATGTGTACCTCATGCAGCGTCCCGCCGCGCATCTGGTCGACTTTAGGTTCCGCACGCACCGCGAGGGCGATGCCGCTCTGATCACGCTCGATACGGTTGCCGAGGGCGCAAGTCGCGTCGTGTATACGCTCAGCGATGGCCAGAATGTGGTCGCTACGGGCGAGTGCGTCGACGGCCATGCCGAGTGCAGCGTTGCCGATGCCCACTTCTGGAACCCCGAGGACCCCTTCCTCTATGACCTTACGCTTGAGGTCTACGACGGCGACGAGGTCAGCGAGTACGTTCCGCATCGCCAAGGCCTTGCCGAGGTGACGGTCGAGGGCAATCATATCTACCTCAACGGCACCTACTTTAAGATGCATGGCGTCAACCGCCACGACCACGACGATCACAAGGGCCGCGCCGTGGGTCTCGAGCGCATGCGCCGCGACCTGGAGCTCATGAAGCAGCACAACATCAACGCGGTGCGCACGTCCCACTACGCCAACGATCCGCGCTTCTACGAGCTGTGCGACGAGTACGGCATCATGCTGGTCGCCGAGACCGATATGGAGAGCCACGGCTTCGAGAATATCGGCAATATCGCCCTGGTCACCGACGACCCTGCCTGGGAGCCGGCTTACGTTGACCGTGTTGAGCGCCTGGTGATGCAGGAACGCAACCACGCGTGCATCATCATGTGGTCGATGGGCAACGAGAGCGGCTATGGCTGCAACATCCGCGCGATGTACGCCAAAGCTCACGAGCTCGACGGTCGTCCGGTCCACTACGAGGAGGATCGCAACGCCGATACCGTCGACGTCATTTCCACCATGTACTCCCGCGTGTCGCAGATGAACGACTTTGGCGAGCATCCGTTCCCCAAGCCGCGCATCAACTGCGAGTACGGCCACTCCATGGGTAATGGTCCCGGAGGCCTGTCCGAGTACCAGGAGGTCTTCGATCGCTGGGATTGCATCCAAGGCCAGTTTATTTGGGAATGGTGCGACCACGGTTTGGCTGCTGTGACCGAGGACGGCGTTGCCTACGACATGTATGGCGGCGACAACGGCGATTACCCCAACAACAGCAACTTCTGCATCGACGGCATGGTGTTCCCCTGGCAGCAGCCGAGCCCGGGCCTTACCGAGTACGGCCAGGTCATCTGCCCGGTTCGCATGGCCTACGATGCCGAGGCGGGCGAGCTGACCGTCACCAACAAGCGTTGGTTTACCACCCTCGAGGATGTCTGCCTGTCGGCGGAGACCCTGGTGGACGGCGACGTGGTCTGCCGCAAGACGCTCATGCCCGGTGCGGTTGCCCCCGGCGAGTCCGTCCAGCTTCCGCTGGTGATTCGCGAGGCCGCAGTGGGCGAGACCCTGCTGACCGTGCACGCCTACACCATGGCGGCTCACGCCTGGTGCGAGCCGATGTTCCAACTGGGTGCAAGCCAGTTTGCCATCGCAAACCATCCGGCGCCGGCAATTGCCGCCCCCACTCGTCCTGAGCTTACGGTCGAGGAGACCGAGCAGGAGATTCGTATTCGCTCCCTCAACGGCGAGCTGACCTTCAGCAAGGTCAACGGTACCGTGAGCGAGTGGAAGGCATCCGGTCGCGACGTCATGACCTCCGGTCCCCAGGTTGGTTTTTGGCATCCGCTCGTCGATAACCACGCCCAGGAGTACGACTCCCTGTGGAAGGATAACTTCATCGATGTGATGCAGACGTCTACCCGCAATGTTTCTTGGAAGCAGGACGACAATGCGGTTGTCGTTACCGTGAGCCAGCGTATCGCTCCTCCCGTCCGCGCGTTCGGCATGCGCGTCGAGCTCGTCTATACCGTGCTTCCGAGTGGCCGCGTCGACCTCAAGGTTTCCGGCGAGCCCTACGGCGACTATTCGGACATTATCCCGCGCATCGGCATCTCCTTCGAGGTCCCCGGTTGTGATCGTGCCGTCGAGTGGTATGGCCACGGCCCGGGCGAGAACTATCCGGACTCGCTGCGCGCCAACCCGGTCGGTCATTACCGCACTACGGTCGACGACATGTTCACGCCCTACGTTATGCCCCAGGACTGCGCCAACCGCGAGGGTACCCGCTGGGTCGCCCTGCGCTCCAGCCACGGTGACGGTCTGGTCGTGACGCGTCCGAGCGACGCCGCTTCCAATCCGTTCTCGTTCTCCGCATGGCCCTATAGCTGCGAGGCTATCGATAATGCCAAGCATGTCTACGATCTTGTCCCGGGCGACACGGTTACGGTCAACATCAACGACCAGCTGCTCGGCCTTGGCTCGAACTCTTGGGGTTCCGAGGTGCTCGATTCCTATCGCACCCGTTTTGAGAGCTTCAGCTTTGAGGTGTCCCTGCGACCGCTGACGTCTGCCGATCTGGCTCAGGCGCTGGCACCCATTAAGGAGGCATAAGTCATGCATATCTTTAACTCGCGTGCCGATTTCGACGCCCAGATGAAGTCCGTCAAGAAGTGGATGCGTACCGGTCAGGCACTCGACGGCGTTTCTGAACTGCAGCACGATGTGGCGTACTCTATCGGCGACTCGCTGGTGTATTGGTGGGTGAACGCCCACGAGGCGGCTACTGCCGATCTGGTCGGTCACCGTCGCTACCATGCCGTGCTCGCCCCGCTCGACGGCAATCTGACCGTTGAGGTGGCTTCCAAGGCCGATCTTACCTGTACGCGCGCCTACAGCGATATCGATGATCGCGAGCGCTTTGAGGGTACGGGGGAGACCGTGACGATTCCCACCGGCGGCGTTGCCGTCGTCGAAATTGACGAGGCCTACCGTGTCGTGGCCGATGCCGCGGATCCCCGCGTCGTGGTGCTGCACGTGACAGTCGAAGGTTATTCCTTCCCCAACAAGTAGTATTCGTCCGCCTGGACGTTTGCTTCGCGCCGTTAAGGGGGATGGCTTTGTTGACTCCCTTTTCCCCATTCCCCTTAGCAGGTGCGCCGTCCGTGTTTGCACTTGCAGCTCGGACGGTTTTAGATGACATTTAACAGATGATTGGGAGGGCTTATGAGCTCTGAAAAACGAGGAAC
>CAUDYH010000230.1 GCA_958453575.1 uncultured Collinsella sp. | reverse complement strand
CTCGACGAGCCCACGAACGACCTCGACGTCGAGACGCTTTCCTCGCTCGAAGCGGCGCTGCTCGAGTTCCCGGGCTGCTCGGTGGTCATTAGCCACGATCGTATGTTCCTGGACCGCGTTGCCACGCACATTCTGGCGTGGGAGGGCACCGACGAGAATCCGGGCAACTGGTATTGGTTCGAGGGCAATTTCGAGGCCTATCAGGCCAACCGCATCGAGCGCCTGGGCGAGGACGCAGCCCAGCCGCATCGTATTCACCGCAAGCTCACGCGTGACTAGTAGCAAGTAGAAAGGCCGCCAGCAAGGGCGGCCTTTCTTGTAGCAATTGCACTGCAGCTATGCCCTGGCTGCTGGTTTGATTCATAATCAAAGTCATCTCTTTGGGATTAAAGCCCGTTTTTGCTATGAGTGATTTTCTAATTCCGTTTAAAACGTAAAGACGTATTGGGTTACAAGGACATAAGCAAATCGAATTGAAATATAACCAGTGCTGTAACGTTACAAAAAAGGTTATAGAATAGGAGTATCTTATAAGTCGCTCCTCTATCCTCTAGAAAGAAGAACATATGCTTTCGCGTCGTCGTTTTCTGCAACTTGTCGCGTCTTCAATTGTCGCCTTGGCCGCACGTCCGAAAGAGGTTTTTGCTTCGACGGGCAATATTGATGGTGAGCAGATACAATTTACTTCAGAAATTGCGCAAGAGCTTGCCGATAAATATATAAAGGGACTCCTCGGCTCTTCGTATACGCCTTCTGACCCTATTCCTTTTGTAGACGTTGATGGGTCCCCGCTTGGCTACATTGTTCCGGTTGTGACATTCAATAGAGCCGCGGGCTATTTGGTTTTAGATGCTTCAGATGATGAAATACTTACGGGATATCGTTTTGGAGACGGCTTAGTCAGCCCTATGGATCGGGGAGGAGATCTTGGTGTTGAGTCTTATTCTTTCAATAACCCAGTCGTAATGATCAATCCATTCGAATTCGGTGTGCAATCTTTGGACGGTTCAATAACAACAAATTGCGGACGAACAATCCCGGCTGTTTCCATAGAAGGACGGCCTGTCGTTTTATCGAATAAACCTTCAAGCTGGAACGATGTCGTAATTTACGCAACTCAAATGCAGGATTACACAGTATCTGGATTTCGTTCCATTTCTCAGTTTATGTCATATGATGAAAGCGAGATTAAGAGGCTTACTGCCCACTATGCTTGTATGGTGACAGCTTTTTCGAACGTTGCGGAACTGTATGGCATTGCCAATTTATATAGCGACCCTTCGCAATATATGCAGATATGGAATTACACCAATACCCATGCTCTTTCCGATGAAGAACAGACTGTTCCCGGCGTTGTTTTGGGCGGAACGCCGATATCAACCTGTGCAACGGGGTTTACAAATTACTGCGCAAGCAGAGGAAGTACTCTTATCGCCCGCACTGTCTCCTCTCCGGCTATCGCGAGCATTCAAAATGAGATTAACTCTAATAGACCGAATGTTTTACATGCGAGTTTGTACAACGGATCAGCCCATTCTGTAACAGCGGAGGCTTACGCCACACTTACTGGTAAGAAAACTGGAGAGACAAGGCAGATGATTGGCATAGCGGACGGCTGGAATTCATCTTTATCCTTCCTGAAGTATGATCAGAGCTATTATGCGTGGACTTATGGAACGACTTTTTCGAAGTAGGGCGATTCGTCTAGCTCTGTCTTTGGTGCTGATGGCTTCATTGGTGGGCTGTTCAACAAAGGAAGAGATATCGCGCGGAGGTTCCGGAGAAGTGACTGCGACAGACTCAGGTTCATTAGAAATAGCTGGCGGGCATGCCGATGTGATGTTACAAGGAAAAGGCGTGCTTAGGTCGATTGATGCTGAAGACGCTGTCTGCTCAATAGAGGATTTGAAGACAGGTGAAACTGCATCGTACCGAGTTTCAGATAATGCTGCGAATATGATTGAGTCGATACCGACTGGAGCGCAGGTTTCTTTTAGATACTTTGCTCCGCAACTTGAGGATGAGCTTGCTTCTCTGGTGTCTATATGCGCCGATGACAACTAAAAGGCCTGAATTCAAACGGCCTCGGATGGTCAATTGACTATCCGAGGCCGTTTTTTACTCGACATGGGCTTCGACCTTGTCGATGGCCCAGGTGGCTCCGAGGCCGCCGGTGGTGTTGCGGCGAATGCGTACGGTGACTTCGTGGCGTTTGCCGGCCTGTGTGTAGCGCAGGGGGAAGCTCGCGCGGTTACGGCCGGCCTCGATGGTACCGCGCTCGCGAGCGATCCAGTAGTACTCGCCGACGATGCCGAGGGTGTCGGCGCCGTAGGGGAGATAAGTCGACAGCTGGTGCAGCAGCGGGCTAGGGCAGAAGACCTCGGTCGCGAAATCGATGGGGAAGTCCCCGGGGATGGTCGGTGCTGCGGGAGCGGGGGCCGGTGCTGAATTGGGGACCGGAGTCGGTGCGGGTGTGGGAGCCTGGTCACAGGCGGGTGCGGATGCGGACTCAATGACAAGTGCAGACTCAGATGCCGCTTCTGGCTTAGCTATGGAATCTGTCGGTTCCACGGAGATGGACGTGTCTTCGGTCCCGGTTTTGGCATCGGCCTGCGGAGTGTCCTCTGCCTCGACGTTCGGCTTGGCCTCGACCGGCGTGGATACCATGGTGGTGATGCCGGCGTTGGCGTTCTCGGGGTCGTAGACAACCGTGAGCGAGATGGCAGGCTGGGGCGCCTCGGGCTCCGGTGTTGCCTCGGCAGCATCTTGATCCGCGAGCTCGTCGGACTGATTGTCCTCGGTGTTGTCGCCAAAGACATCGTGGTTCTGGAACACGGGCGCCTCGGGCTGGCCAGCCGCCTCTTCGGTTGTCGACTTGGATGCCTCGTTGAGCTCCGCAGTTGCTTCCTGCTCGGATATGACTTCGGGATCGGTCGTGGCGGCGATTTCGGTTTCGGCCTCTGCTGTTACTCCAATAGCGACTTCGATCTCTGTCTCGGGTTCGGGTTCCGGCACGGCTCCAACCATGGCTTCGGGCTCGGGACGCTTAACGTGCTTGGGGCGCACGGCCTTCAGGTCCTTCTTGCCGCGCTTCTTCTTTTTGTAGGTCTGCTTGGCGCC
Source organism: uncultured Collinsella sp. (assembly GCA_958453575.1). Taxonomy (GTDB): domain Bacteria; phylum Actinomycetota; class Coriobacteriia; order Coriobacteriales; family Coriobacteriaceae; genus Collinsella. Next base: position 196 of record CAUDYH010000230.1, on the reverse strand, counting down.
CTTGGTAGCCTTGCGCTTGTCCTCGTCCTTGGCAAGGGCGGCATCCCATGCCTCGTTGGCGATGACGGTGGCATACAGGCGGCCGCCTTTGAAGACGGTCAGCTTAATGCAGTCGTTAAGCTACTCGAGCAATTCGCGCGTGGACTCGAAGCCCAGGTCATAAGCAGTCATGTCGTCTGCGGCGAGCGCCTCCTCG
>CAUDYH010000229.1 GCA_958453575.1 uncultured Collinsella sp. | reverse complement strand
CTGGGAATCATAGGTGAATACTTGGCAAAAGCCTACTTGGAAACCAAGCGACGTCCCATCTATATCATTCGAGAATCCAACGAGGAATCTGATGACACGGCCCAATAACAGCACGCTCAAGAATGTGGCGTTCTACGCCGCCTGCTTCGCATTTTCCGTCGCACTCTTTGTCGCACTTGCAGCGGCGGGACATGTCTATCCCTTTGGCGACAACTCGTTTCTCACCAACGATCTCAAATACCAATACATCGACTTCTTCGCGTGGTTTCGCCGCGTCCTTTTAGGCGAGGCAAACCTTCGCTATTCCTTCTCACAGGGACTCGGCATGAACACATGGGGGCTCTATAGCTACTACCTCGGCAGCCCCTTCAACCTGCTCTGCGTGCTGTTTCCCGCAGACAAGCTGACGCTCTTCGTGCTTGTTATCTCCGCGCTCAAACTGGGCTGCATCCACATCAGCGGCGCTTGGTATGTGCAAAAGCGCTTTGACCTACCCAAGCCCGCAGCATTCCTGCTTTCCCTCTCGTTCACGTTTTGTAGCTGGACCATCAGCAACCTGCGCAACCCGCTCTGGATCGATTGCCTCATCATGCTGCCCATCTGCGCCTACGGATGCCACGAGCTCATCCGCAAGCAGCGCATGATCCGCCTCGTCATCGCAACGGCGCTCAATGTCATGTTCTGCTGGTATACGGCCTACATTAGCATCCTGTTCCTCTGCATCTTCGTACTGGTTGAATTTGTCGATTATGTTGCAGAAGAAGGATTTAGCTGGAAGCTCATGCTCGATCGGGCCCTGCGATTCGCCGGGGCTATCGCGCTCGGACTGCTTCTGTCCGCTTGGACCTTTTTGCCGACCATCCTTGCCATGTCCAAGGGCGGTCCCGTTCTAGCACTCGGCCCCCTACTTAAAACCAACCTCAAGTCGCTCATCAGGGGCTTTCTTCCCTGCATGTGGGTAAGCAACGAAAGCACACCTCAGTTCTATTGCGGCATCATCATGATGCTGCTTGCGGTGAGCCTGCTGGTTAACCGCACGGTTTCAATCAAGACGCGCATCGCAACACTCGTCGTCACGATAATCCTGGTTGCAAGCTCCGTTTTGAGCCCGCTCGAGTACATCTGGTGCGGCATGCGCGTTCCCAACGGCTTCTACTCGCGCACGGCTTTTTTGCTGAGCTTCTTTGCGCTGTGGGCTGCGGGCTATACCCTGCAGATCCTCAAGGATCAACCTAAATTGCGCCAAGCCTATCGCCCCGCCGTCATCTTGCCACTCCTGGCGCTCACCGCTATTGAACTGTTTGCCAACGCTCATGTAGTATGGAACCAGCTCTACGCGGGCTATTCCGAAAATACCAACAGGGCCTATGTAGCCACCGCAACCAACACGATCGCTACCACTACAGAACGGGATTCAGCTCCGTTCTACCGCATCGATCGTACAACCACACGAGCCGATAGTGCCGCTCTAAACGAAGGCCTGGCACTAGGGTATAACCAGCTATCTTCTTATTCGTCCGCCAATAACCCGCAGGCAATTGCATTGCTCAACTCCCTTGGTTACAGCAGCGTCGGCGAATTCTCGACCCGTTATGCCGAGCCCATTCTTGCCGTCGATGCCCTACTGGGAGTCAAGTATGCCATTCCCGAGAACGCGCCTGCGGGATACGTTTCGACCAAGACGAATCAGGTCGACTCCACAAGCGCGGTGTACGAGAACCCCTATGCGCTCAGCATTGGCGTTGCAGCCTCAAGCGATATCCAAAACAGCACGCTGAAAAACGAGAACCCCTTCGAAAAGCAGAACGACCTCTACAGCAAAATCCTAGGCCGCGAGGTCAAGCTCTATACCAAGATCGAGGCCACGAGCACGGAGAATAGCGATAGCTTAAAGCAATGGAGCGTTACTGTACCGGCAAGCTCCATCGGGTATCTCTACATCAACAAAGATACGACTGCCGGCAGTTATTGGCCCGTCACCCTTACCATCGACCAGCGAACGATCGAAAACGAGGCCTGGAGATTCGACAATAATATCCGCCAGATTGCGGATGCATCGGACGCCCCGAGCCAGCATACGGTGTCAATCGGAGTCGCGGAGGGCTATACAGACATGCCCCAAGACAATGAGCCGGTCTTTTACGCCCTCGATCTGGACGTTTTCGAGCAGATTATTAACGAGCTTAAGACGAGCGAATTTGTTCCGACAGTTTTTGAGGACGGAAGAATCGAAGGCGAGTATACCGCCAAGGAAGACGGCAACCTGCTGCTGAGCGTTCCGTACGATGAGGGCTGGAACGTAACGGTAAACGGAACCGCCGCAGAACTAACGCCCGCCGCCGATAAGGGCCTGTCGTCCCTGAACGTGCAGAAAGGCGCGAATAGGATCGTGATGACCTACAAGACTCCGGGTGCCCTTGCGGGGCTTGCAGTGAGTCTGGCGACCACCTTCGCCCTTGTTGCAGCGGGGCTATACGCCAGGCATAAGAAAAGCCGCCGTTAACAAGCGGCGGCTTTTACTCTCGAAAAGTTAATAGCGGCTAGAGCATCTTGAGGTACTCCCCCAGCTCTTCCTCCCAGTCGGGCATGTGGAACCCGACCGACTCGAGCCCGGACAGGTCGAGTGCGGAGTGGACCGGGCGCGGTGCGACGGGGCCCTCGGCGCTCGCGTAGTAGTCGGCGGTCGATACCGGCACGACCTTCTCGCCGTTGCCGTTGGCGGCCTCGAAGACGGCGCGTGCGATGTCCGCCCAGGACTTCACCGCGCCGGATCCGGTGCAGTCGTAGGTGCCGTAGGGGGCGTGCGTCCCCAGCACGTGGAAGATGGCCTCGGCCATGTCGCGCGTGAAGGTCAGGCGGCCCAGCTGGTCGTCGACCACGGTGACCTGCTCGAGCTTGTCGTCCGGGTCGGCGACGCGGTCTGAGAGTGCCTTCATGGTCTTCACGAAGTTGTGCCCCTCGCCGATGACCCAGCTGGAGCGCATGATGTAGTGGTGCGGGCACCCGGCCACGGCGATGTCGCCGGCGGCCTTGGTCTGGCCGTAGACGGACAGCGGGGAGAACGGCTCGTCCTCCGTGTGGACCTCGGCGGTGCCGTCGAAGACGTAGTCGGAGGATACGTGGACCAGGGTGATGCCGTACCCGGCGCAGGTGCGTGCGAGAAGGGCGGGCCCCGTCGCGTTGGCCTTCCAGGCGGTCACGCGGCCCTCGGGGGTCTCGGCCCTGTCGACTGCCGTGTAGGCGCCGCAGTTGATGACCGTGCCGTAGAGCGACCAGTCGTACTGCGAATAGGCGTCCGGGTCGGACATGTCGAAGGTGTCGA
>CAUDYH010000228.1 GCA_958453575.1 uncultured Collinsella sp. | reverse complement strand
GTCGTCGTCCTCAACCTCCTCGGCCCCAACATAGCGCCCAGGGGTCAGCACATGGCCGTGCTGGGCTATTTCTTCCAGCATGACACTGCGGCAGTAACCGGGAATATCTTCGTAGCCGTCCCCCTCGTTACGCCACGCGGCGACGGTTCCAGCAATGCGCTCGATCACCTCGTCAGTCAGTTCGGCCTGAACCCGGCTGATCATGCTGCCGAGTTTGCGGGCGTCAATGAACAGCATTTCGCCCTTGCGCTTGGTCTTCTGCCTAGTGAGGAACCACAAGCAGGCAGGTATCTGGGTGTTGAAGAACAACTGACCCGGCAGCGCGATCATCACCTCCACCACATCGGCCTCAACCATTGCCCGGCGGATGTCGCCCTCACTGTTCTGGCTGGAACTCATGGAGCCGTTAGCCAGCACGATACCGGCGCGTCCCGTAGGCTTGAGGTGGTACAGCATGTGCTGCAACCAGGCATAGTTGGCGTTGCCCTGCGGCGGCGTGCCATATGCCCAGCGGGGGTCGCCCTCAAGACTGCCGTGCCACCAGTCACTAACGTTAAACGGTGGATTGGCGAGGACGAAGTCCGCCCGTAGGTCGGGGTGTTGATCGTGGGTAAAGGTATCGGCTGGTTCGCGCCCAAGGTTGAAATCCAGGCCGCGAATCGAAAGATTCATGGCTGAGAGTCGCCATGTTGTCGGGTTAGACTCCTGCCCATAGATGGAAACATCCCCCACCTTGCCACCGTGCGCTTCGACAAACTTTTCGCTCTGCACGAACATGCCGCTTGATCCGCAGCAAGGGTCATAGACCTTGCCATGGTTGGGGGCCAGCACGGCCACCAGCGTTTTGACGATGCTGGCTGGTGTGTAGAACTGCCCCCCCTTCTTGCCCTCTGCACTGGCGAACTGACCGAGAAAATATTCGTAGACCTGCCCAAGAACATCACGCGCGGTGCCGGGGTCGTCGCCAAACCCAATAGTGGAGATCAAGTCGACCAGTTCACCGAGTTTGCCATCCGGCAACTGGGCGCGTCCATAACGCTTGTCGAGGATGCCCTTGAGCTTGGGGTTCTCAGCTTCGATGGCGGTCAGGGCATCGTCGATGCGCTTGCCGATATCGGTCTGCTTTGCTGCGGCTCGCAGGGTTTCCCATCGAGCTGATTCAGGCACCCAGAATACATTTGCTTCCTTGTAGTAGTCGCGGTCTTCCAGCTCAGCGGCCAGCATGGCTGCATCGGCGTCCGCGAGGTAGTAGTCATCTGCCTCATCTGCAAAGCGCGTTGCCAGTTCATCGCGGCGTGCCTTGAAGGTGTCTGAAATATACTTCAGAAATATCATACCGAGAACGATGTGCTTGTACTCAGCTGCATCCATGTTAGCGCGGAGCTTGTCTGCCGCTGCCCATAGAGTCTTTTTAATGTCATCTAGCATTGTCGTGTTTTCTCCACTACAGGTATATGCATCGCTGGGGTGTGCCTAAACACCAACGATCTCCGATTGCTTGAATGCGACCAGAGCTCATCGAAACGGTCCGAGATTGTTGAAAAGCTTGACCATAATGTTAAGCTCTAACTGGTTTTTTGTCATGCCGTCTTTGCTCACTATTTCAAGTTCGGGGGGGCACTGTCATGCAGCGGCAGGTTGCCCTGAGAACAGATGTACTGCTTAACGTGTCAGAAAAAGTGGAGCCACGCTAAGGCAAGCCATAGGTGCAGTAATGGGCCTCATCTGCACTGTAAATCGCATCGTTGCTCTTGATTGTTTCAATAAGGCCATCTGCCTCTGCCTCAGACAAGTCAACAAAGTCTTTGCTGAAATGCATAGATGATAATGCTTCCACGTCAACGCCATGCTGTACAGCCAGGCTGAACACGTAGGATAACATTTTGGGGGAAGCTTTGGGTGGTTTGTTAGTGCTGCTCATTGTGGGGTCCTTTCCGTATGTACATTGAGTGCGCTTAGTAGAGGGGTATCGCAGCGTATATGTTTTCAGTTTGCTTCGCAGATAGGCGATAAACGACTCTAGTGTATATCCGCACTCATCTGATTGAATCAGAAAGTGTACGCCTCGTGATGCGAGTGCAAGAAGATACTCGTGACCACTTTGGATTAAACTCCTTTGAGCGTGCTTTTGCTAGATAGCTGGCAGCATAAACAACGGCATCTATCTGTGCATAAACGTCTGGGGAATTCTTTTCTATAAGTTTCCCCTTTGTTCCATTGCTGTCAGAGAAGTTAACCAAGCCGTCATAAGTGGTTTGTAGCCTTCTTTTTACCGCAATGCTTATCGCGTCTTTAAAGGCGTAGCCATTCTGAATGGCATTGGCATTTGCAAAGAAGTTTAGATGGAAATGTGGGGTATCGTCAGGTGTTGTTTTTTCTGATGTCCACACGTAGTGGATATCAGGGTCATTTTTCCCTTTGCTTGCCTTTGCGTCTAGTGTTCTCACGGCACTTTCAATGATTCTGGTTATGTCCATACTTGTAAGAGGTGTTTTTGTGTGTATTGCGCTTTGGATATCAATGCGTACAGAAAGCACTTTTGAGTGCCTTGATAGCATATATTCGATTGTATCAACAATCTGATCTAATGTTTTCGTAAAGCATGCATGCTCTTTGCTGTTTCCACTATTCACTTTGAATCCACGATATGTACTTTCATTGGTTGTTTTCTTGAGCATTGTTCTCTCCGTTGTAGTTGTGTTCATTGGTATGGTAGCTTGTGTAATGTTTTATGGTTTGTGCTTGTATGTGTCTTCTGTTGTGTTGAGCTTGTGTGTATTGCTTGTTGTTGTGTGGTATATGATACTACTAAAACCGGGTTTATGGTTTTCGTTTTGGCTTTGTATGTGCCGTAAACACTGCTTGCGATAAAGTTATTCCCTGTTCATTTTGTCATGTGCCCCTCTTTGCAACCATCGATCTGGTTTCAAAGAGGGGCTTTCTAATGGGTTATCTTAGGTTGTTGCGATATCAAAACCGTATGGTGCCGCACGCTATTTATTGCGGGTGTCTGCAAGGATCGTTTTCACATACTCAAGGAATTGGGGCTTTTGGTACCATGTCTCACGCTTGACGAAAAAGCGCCCTTTGGGGCCGGTGTTATTGCTGTCCCTATTTGCTAGCGTGCGCGGGTTGACCATGCCGAAAGTCAACTCGTGTACCTTCTTGCGTGGGAAGCAAGGCGGAAGGGTTTCTTCAAGTAGTTTGAGAATGTCTTGTGTCGGGGAGGGCATGACGATGGCTCCTGTTCGAAACGATGTCGCCGTTGGGCGCATCGCATGGGGGAGGCATGTCAAAAAGAAGTGAGGCCGAGGTCTGAGCAATGCAAATG
>CAUDYH010000227.1 GCA_958453575.1 uncultured Collinsella sp. | reverse complement strand
ACAAATTGGCATGAAAAGAGGGCGGCATTGACCTTCTGGTCATGCCGCCCTCTTTGAATGACAAGTTGTCGCCCTGGTGACCGCGCAGCGTCGACCCGCTACGCGGTTTGGTAAAACCGCGTAACCCTACGGACGCTGGCCCATGCCACCCTCGAGGGTGACGGTCTCGCCGTTCATATACTTAAAGTCGGGACCGCAGAGCTGAACGACAACGCGGCCGATTTCCTTCTCGACGTCGCCGTAGTGGCCTGCCGGCGGCATGTGGACGTTGGCCTTGAACGCCTCGGGATAGGCATCCTGGAAGTTCTCGAGCGCGGCGGTCCAAGCAAGCGGGCAAACGATATTGACGTTGATGCCGTCCTTGCCCCACTCGTTGGCGGCAACGCGAGTCAGACCACGGATGCCTTCCTTGGCGGCGGCATAGCTGCACTGGCCGTAGTTGCCAAACAGGCCGGCGCCCGAAGCAAAGTTGACCACGGAGCCCTTGGTCTCCTTCAGGTGCGGATAGGCCTTCTGCATGTACAGGTAGGTGGCATACAGGCCAGAGTAAATGGCCAGGTTAAACTGATCCATGGTGTGATCGGCAATGGTCACGCCCGAGGCGCTGGCCTGAGCGTTGTTGACGACGGCGTCGATGCGACCGAACTCCTCAATGGCCTTGTCGATGACGTTCTGGACGACAGCCTCGTTGTCCTGACCAGCAGAAACATCGGCCTGAACAGGCAGAACCTTGACACCGTACTCGGCCTCGAGGGATTCCTTGGCGGCCTCGAGCTTGGCGACGTTGCGGCCGGTGATGACGAGGTTTGCGCCCTCCTTGGCAAAAGCGATATCGATGCCGTAGCCGATGGAACCAGCGGAGCCGTCCTTAAGCGTGGCCTTGCCGCCGCCGGTAACGATCACGGTCTTACCAGTGAAAAGTCCCATACAAAGTCCTTTCAAATCGCGACGGGCCTGCCCGTCGACTGCGCGCATCCAACTTCACGCGCCAAAAGCTGAAATGCAACTTTAGCGGGTTCAAGCGAAAAATAAAGCCCATGGCAGGCGAACGGCGCAACGTCTTTCGGCGAAGGGAATGTCAAGTACAAACTGGATAAAGTGGCCGAGTTTTTGCTATCGACGCGAGCCATCGAACACGTTTTGAAACTTTGCTGCAGCGCGCGGGATGTCGGCGCGAGACTTTATCATAGGGTGACAAACAACGATGAGGAGCACATGCCTATGACAGACGAGCTGGACCCCCAGACTCAACAGCATATTGATAATTCCGCAGACACCATTGACGACTGCGATACTTCCACCAGAAGCGATGGCGGCATTGATGCCGCTGTCGAGGAGGCTCCTGCCGCCGCAGACGAGGCCGCAGACGCAAATGTCGCCGCAGAGCAAGACAAAGAAGAGCAGCTAGAGCAGCCGGACCCGAGCGATACTGAGCCCAAGGCTGAGAACGCTCCGCAAGCAGCAGGCCCCATCGAGGTGTCTTCGGAAGAAGAGCTCGACGCCGTCATGGACTCCATGATGGATGCCGTCAAAGCGATGAAAGACGCTGTCGCCGATGCCGATGTCGACGCCGAGGAAGAGGAAGCTGCCGAGGCCGCCTCGACGTTTGTGCCCGGCGAGACCCCGGTTGCCGACCAGGGCAGCACCATGCCCTCGTTCCTGCAACTCGAGCACCCCACGATCGGCACCGACGCGGTCGACCCACACGCAGCGGGCTTTTCCGTGATCGAAGGCGGCACCGGCAATATCGCCGCGCCGCAGGCTACCGATGCGGACGCTGCCGACACCGCTCGCCCGACCGCCCCGCACTCCCCCGCCGCGAGCCGCGATCTGGGGACCGCCGTCTCGAACACCGCGAACGCCGTGGGCACTTTTATCGCCCAGGGCGCGTCGGCCATGCGCGAGATGAACGCCGCCAAGAAGGCACTCGCCGATGCCCGCGCCCACCTGTCCGAGCTTGAGCAGCGCATCGCCGACCAGGCAGAGGAGCTCGAGACGCGCCAGGACATCGCAGGCCGCTACGATCAGATCATCGCCGACCAGCGCCAGGCAATCGCCACGGCACAAAAGACCGCTGCGGCCGCCGAGATTGACCGCGACGCCCATGCCGCCAAAGCGACTGAGCTCAAGGGCCAGCTCGAGCAAATGAAGGCAGAGGACGATGCGACCGAGCTCCGCCTGAAGGCTGCACTCGACGCCGTGGAAGCCCGCGAGGCGAGTTCGCGCGAGACCGGCAACCGCCTGGTTCGTCGCCTTGAGGATTCCAAGCGCATCCGCGACAAAGTGAAGGCTGAGCGCGATACCGGTGTCGCCGCCGCACGACAAACTGCCGATGCTACGCGCGCACAGCTCGAGACCTTGCGTCGCGAGTATGCCGAGCTGCAGCGCAACCCTTCGGCAAATCCCGCCAATTACACCGTGCGCACCAGCGAGCTGTCTATGCAAATCTCCGACGCTGCCGACGCCCTCCGCAAGGCCGAGGAAGACATTCCGCGCGTGACCGCCGATCTTGAGCATTCACTTGCCGCCGCCGAGCAGGCCGTCGAGCAGGCTCAAGCCCCTATCGCCGACGCAAAACGCGCGCACCAAGCCGTGACGACCGAAGCCGATGCCGCGCGCGACGAGTTGCAGACGGCGAAGACTGCCGCCGCGACTCGTCAGCGCGAACTGCGCGAGAAGATCGCCGCGGAGGACAAGGCACGCCGCGACCAGGAGCAGACCATCGCCAACGCCCAAGCAGATGCCGCACATGCACAGTCGATCATCGAACAGGCGACCGAGGTGCACGACCACCCAGAGATCACTGAGTCGCTTGCAGGATCCTTGGCCCGAGACAAAGCCGAACACGCCGAAACCGAGCGCGAAGTGGCCCAGCTCGAGGCTACCGAGGATGACGTACGAGAGCGCACCCGCGACTCACGCATCAAATTCACCGGCGCCATCGTCTGCATCGTCGCCGCAATCCTGGCGATCATCCTAGTCTGGCTGTTCGCAAGCAAGTAGTCATTGGGGACGTTCTTAAACGACTAGTCAAACAAGAACGTCCCCAACGACTAGCCCAATGACGAGAGTGGATAATCTCCCACTTTGAGCCCCCAAGCAGGCCAAAAACGGGAGATTATCCACTCTCATTCTGCAGGCACTCATTTAAGTACGTCCCCAATGAGTACCTGCCGATGCTTTGGCAAAGTCAGCGAAAACGCCCCTAAGCGAGCAAGGTGACGTGAAAGAGGAGGGCATTGACCTTCTGGTCATGCCCGACGATTGAACGTCAGATTGCCGCTTAGGGGCGTTTGCAGCGTCAACTGGTTACGCGGTTCGTAGAACCGCGTAACTAA
>CAUDYH010000226.1 GCA_958453575.1 uncultured Collinsella sp. | reverse complement strand
TGTCCCGGCCGCATTTCTAGAGCGTTTCTCCCGCCATAAATTACCCTCGGCATACTTGCGCGAACGATTGCTCGTGCTACACTTGCAATTGCTGTTTCAGGGCGGGGTGAAATTCCCCACTGGCGGTAAATCGGGCGGTGCCAAAGGGGTGCCGTGGCGTAGGCGAGGCGTCTGCGACCGAGCCGATGAGTCCGCGACCCGTGTGTGCGTTGGTTCGCATGCCGGCTGAACTGGTGAGATCCCAGTACCAACGGTTAGAGTCCGGATGAAAGAGGCAGGTGATCTTATGTCTGAACAGTCGCAGCATATCCATTTTGAGAACACGAATAGGTGGAGCACCAAACAGCTCGTTACCATGGCGCTGATGTGCGCCTTGGGCGCCCTGTTTATGTATGTGCAGCTGCCCATCCTTCCTTCGGCGCCGTTTTTGACGTATGACCCGTCGCTGGTACCGGCGATGGTGTGCGGTTTTGCGTATGGCCCCGGCGCCGGCACTGCTGTTGCCGCCATGGCGATCGTTATCCATGCGCTCACCACGGGTGACTGGGTCGGTGCGCTTATGAACCTGGTGGCTACGCTGGGTTATATTCTGCCCGCGGCTATCGTCTACCAGAAGATGCATACCTATAAGGGTGCCGTGATTGGCCTAGCGCTCGGCGTCATTGCCGCTACGGCGTTGTCTATGGTCGCAAACCTTACCATTGGTGTTTGGTTCTGGTATGGCTCGGTCGATGTGATCGCCCCACTCATGATTCCTGCCGTGCTGCCGTTCAACCTCATCAAGACCGTGCTCAACTCGGTGTTGACGCTGGCGGTGTACAAGGCGGTCTCTAATCTCATTACGCCCAAGAAGGACCAGGTCAAAGGCCGCGCATGATTGAGTGTCGGGGCGTTTCCTTTAGCTATGACGGTGCCACACCGGCACTCGACGGCATCGATCTGAACATCGAGGATGGCGAGTTTTTCTGCATCCTCGGCGGAAACGGGTCGGGCAAGTCGACGTTCGCCAAGCATTTGAACGCGCTGCTGCAGCCCGATACGGGAACGGTGCGCGTCAACGGCATGGACGCGTCCGATCCCGAGCTGGTCTACGACATCCGCTCGACTGCGGGCATGGTGTTCCAGAACCCGGATGATCAGCTGGTGGCGACGCTTGTCGAGGACGATGTTGCGTTCGGTCCCGAAAACCTTGGCGTGCCATCGGCCCAGATCGCGCAGCGTGTGCGAGATGTGCTGAAGGCCGTGGGCCTGGTGGGCTTTGAGCGCCACGAGACCCATGCGCTCTCGGGTGGCCAAAAGCAGCGCGTGGCGCTTGCCGGCGTGCTTGCCATGGAACCGCGCGTGCTCATATTGGACGAGGCTTCCTCGATGCTCGATCCGCGTGGACGCAAGGGTCTCATGAAGGCTTGCCGCGCGTTGCACGCTCGCGGCATGACCATCGTGATGATTACGCACTTTATGGAAGAGGCCGCCGAGGCCGATCGAGTCGCGGTGTTTCAGGCGGGGCGCGTTGCCATGCTCGGTACGCCCGAGGAAATCTTGACGCGGGCGGACGAACTTGCGCAGCTCAACCTGGACATGCCGGAGTCGTGCCGTTTGGGCATGGCACTTCGTGCGAAGGGCGTACCCGTTTGCGCGCAGGTGCGCGAGGCGGATATGGTTGCCGAGGTTGCGCAGGCCTATACCGAGCGGAGCGGGGCAGGCACTGCGGGGCAGCCTTCCGCGTCCCAGTTGGAAATCGCTGACGGCACTGTTCCGGTAGACAACGAGGACAACGCGTCGGAGCCTGTCATCGAGCTATCCCATGTTTCGTACAGTTATTCGCTCAGTCCGCGCGAGCGTCGCCGCTGGCATAAGCGCTCGGCCGTTGCGGGCAAATCGAGCAAACAGGCTCTCTGGGGAAACGACCCCAGCAGCCCGTGGGCGCTGCGCGATGTATCGCTGACGGTGCGTCGCGGCGAGTTCCTGGGCTTAGCAGGCCATACCGGTTCGGGTAAGTCGACGCTGGTCCAGCATCTCAACGGTTTGATTCGCCCCCAGGAGGGTTCCGTTTACGCGTTGGGGCTCGACCTGGCAAACAAGAAAGATGCCGCCGCGGTTAAGGCCAAGGTCGGCGTGGTGTTTCAATATCCCGAGCGTCAGCTGTTTGCCGAAACCGTGACGCAGGACGTGGCGTTTGGCCCGCACAACCTTGGCTTGTCGCAGGCCGAGGTCGCGCGCCGCGTTGAGTCATCGCTCGCGCGCGTGGGCCTCGACTTGGCCACGGTGGGCGACAAGAGTCCCTTTGAGCTTTCGGGTGGCCAACAGCGGCGCGTGGCGTTTGCTGGCGTGCTTGCCATGGAGCCCGAGGTCCTGGTACTCGATGAGCCCATGGCGGGGCTCGATCCGGCGGCGCGCAGTGATTTCCTGGAGCTCATCGATCGACTTCACCATGGGGGCCTGACCGTCGTCATGGTCTCACACAGTATGGATGACCTTGCCAATTGCTGCGATCGTATTGTCGTGATGAACGAGGGCGCGGTGTTTGCTGAGGGCACGCCCGCTCAGGTTTTTGCGCATGCGGATGAGCTTAAATCAATCGGCTTGGGTGTTCCCGCTGCCCAGCGCATGGCGTTGACGCTCGCGGAAGCGGGCGTGCCGCTGCATCGCGGCGGGCTCTATACGGTTGAGTCGTTGGCCGACGAGTTGGCAGATTTGCCGATCGGTCGCTCAGGCGGTTCTTCTAACGTCTCGGACAAGGCCAAATCCGAAACGGTCGCGCGAGAGGAGGGTTGCTGATGGAGGCGTTTTCGTTTGGCAGCTACTATCCGAGCGATAGCGCGATCCATCGCCTGGATCCGCGCACCAAGCTGCTCCTGGGCTTTGTGTTTTTGATCACGACGCTGACCGTCGGCGGCTTCCGCGGACTGGCCCCGGTCGCAATTTTCGTCGTGCTGATCTATGCCGTGTCCCGGGTGCCGTTGCGCCGGGTCCTATCATCGATGGCACCGCTGCTGGCAATCGTCGTCGTGGTCGCGGTGCTCAACTTGTTTACCGATCAGAGTGGGCGCATCCTGTGGCAGCTCGGCTTTCTGCAGATAAGCGAGGGCTCACTGCGTTCTGCCGCCTTTATGGCGTGCCGCCTGACGTTGATGATGTCCGGCATGAGCGCCATTACGCTCACCACGCCCACGCTCGACCTCACCGCGGGCTTTGAGCGCCTGCTCGCGCCGTTTGCGCGTGTGGGACTTCCTGCGCACGAGCTCGGCATGATCATGGGTATCGCGCTACGCTTTATGCCGCAGTTTGCCACCGAGATGAAGCAGACGGCCGATGCGCAGGCAAGCCGCGGTGCACGCGTGACGGGAGGTC
>CAUDYH010000225.1 GCA_958453575.1 uncultured Collinsella sp. | reverse complement strand
AGGGCGCGACCAGAAGGTCAGCGCCCTTTCGTTTCACGTCACCTTGTCTCAAATGCGACCCGCTCGCTGCCCGTCATCAACCTGCGACGTTAGTCATTGGGGACGTTCTTAAACGACTGGTCAAAGGGGACACTCTTGATGCACTTGGCACTTGGGAACGTTCCTTTTGTGCCGGCAGTTTGGGACACTCCTTGCGTTAAGAGGCTGGCGTGCGTCAACCTGTTCTCATTGCAGCAAAAAATCGCCCCGTTCTTGGTTGAGGACGGGGCGATTCGTCTTTTTGACTTGTGCAGCCAGGCTTATGCAAAGCGGGCGACGAGCTCCTGGAGCACGTCGGTCATCTTGACGAGCGAGCTGACCGGGACGAACTCGTTGACGCCGTGGTAGCAATAGCCGCCGGTGGAAAGGTTGGGGCAGGGCAGACCGCGGAACGACAGCTGCGCGCCGTCGGTGCCGCCGCGAATCGGCAGCACTTGGGGCTCAACGCCGCAGGCAAGGTAGGCTTCCTTGGCAACATCAATAAGCTCGGGATAGTCACGAACGATCTCAGCCATATTTCGATACTGCTGCTTAATCTCGACCGTCACGCGCTCCTCACCCAGACGCAGGTTGAGCATCGAGGCGGCGGCGTCAAAAAGGTTGAGTTTCTGCTGGAACTTGGCGGCGTCATGGTCACGGACGATATAGCGCGCTGTGGCGTGATCGACGGTCGCAGATACACCCTCAAGGTGATAAAAGCCCTCGTAGCCTTCCGTATACTCCGGGCGCTGCACGTAGGGGAGCAACGCGTTGAAGTCGCAGAACAGATTGCCTGCGTTGACCATACGGCCCTTGGCGTCGCCCGGGTGGATGGACTGGCCCTCAAAGCAGACGGTCGCCTCGGCGGCGTTAAAACACTCCCACTCCAGCTCGCCGATGGGGCCGCCGTCGACCGTGTAGGCGTACTTGCAGCCAAAGGTATCGATATCCAACAGCTCGGCTCCGTGGCCGATCTCCTCGTCAGGGCAGAAGCAAATGCCGAGTGCGGGATGGGGCAGAGAAGGGTCCTGAGCGATACGCGCGACAAGCGACATGATCTCGGCGACGCCTGCCTTGTCGTCTGCGCCCAGCAGCGTGGTGCCATCGCTGCAGACCAAGTCCTCACCCGCGAGGTCATTCAGGGCGGGAAGCTTGGCGGTACTCATGGCAACGGGCTTACCGTCAACCGTGCCGCAGACCAGGTCGCCGCCTTCGTAGTGTACGATGTGCGGCTTCACGCCGGCGCCCGGTGCAACTTCGGTAGTGTCGAGATGGGCGATCAGGCCCAGGGCGGGCTTGTCCTCAGCGCCCGCACTTGCGGGGATATGCGCGCAGACATAGGCGTGCTCGGTCACGTGGGCATCTTCCGCACCAAGCTCGCGCAGCTCTTCAGCCAGCACGTTGGCAAGGTCAAACTGAACGGCGCTCGAGGGTACCTGGTCGCAGTTTGCATCCTCGGACTGCGTGTTGATCTGGACGTAGCGCAAAAAGCGCTCGAGAACATCGGGGCTCGTGGTGGTGTTTTCCATAAAGACCGCTCCAATCTTGGTCGTCGTGTGCAACAAGAACTCTAGCACGGTATGCCACGGCATACCACGACGCCTGGATGGGGTAGAATCAGCCATTGAATGCAGAAGGGACGGAAGATCATGGATACGACAAATAGCTCGCGCGAACTACATCTGACGGTGGCGAACGAAGACTACTTGGAGTGCATGGTTCGCATTGAAAGCGAAGAGGGGGAAACCAACGGCGTGCGATCGGTCGACATCGCGCAGCGCCTTGGCGTCTCCAAGGCATCGGTCAATAAAGCGGTTTCGGCGCTCAAGGCATCCGAGCTTGTCGAGCAATCGCACTATGGCAAGGTAATCCTGACCGATCGCGGCCGCGAGGTTGGCACGGCTATCTGGTACCGTCATCGCCTCATCCGCACGTTTTTGGTTCAGGAGCTCGGTGTCGAATTTGAGCGAGCCGATTCCGAGGCCTGCATGATGGAGCATGCGCTATCCGAGGACACGATGAGCCGCTGGCTCGCCTATCTCGAAAAGCAGGGAATCAGCGTCGAGGAATAGCGGGATATATATGGATACGAGTTATTACAACCGCTTTGGTGCCGAGGAACTTACGCGCCGCTTGTCGAGCGAGACCTTGTTGGCGCAGGGCCCCATGGGCAGTGTTCTGTTGAGTGAGTACGATGCCGCTGACATTCCACCGGCGTTTTGGAATCTGGCGGAGCCGCAGACCGTTTCTCGTATCCATCGCTTGTATGTCGCCGCTGGCGCGCAGGTGCTCATTACCAACACCTTTCAGGCATCGAGCTATGCCCTCAAGCACGACCAGATTGCGCCGTCCGTGGCGGAGGTCAATCGCGGGGCCGTCGACGATGCCCGCCAGGCGCACCCTCAGCTGCTGCTGGGCTCGATGGGCCCGATCAGTATTGAGTGGTTTGCCGAGGACTCTGCCGAGTATCGTGAAATCCGAGGCATTGCGCGCGAACAGGCGCGCGCCTTGCTCAATGCTGGTGTTGACGGTCTGCTGATCGAGACTGTGACGTCTATCCGTAATTTGCAGCCCATGCTTGCCGGCGCTCGAGATGCCGCCGACGGTATGCCTGTTCTGGTGAGTTTTGTCGTTGACGATAAAGGCGACCTGTTGGGCGATGGCCTCAACATCGAGGCAGCCGTTTTGTACGCCGAAAAACACGGCGCAAACTCGGTTGGTGTCAATTGCTGTTCGCTTGCGGCCGCGAACGCGGCGGTGCCCAGGATGGTTGCATCGGCGACTACTCCCGTCACGGTGCGTCCCAACGTAGGCGATCCGGTCCAGACTCAGGATGGCCCCGTATGGCACGAGAACCCCGAAGCTTTCGCGCGCGCATGCATCGAATGGAGACATGCCGGTGCCGCAATGGTGGGCAGTTGCTGTGGAACCACGGCAATCACTACGGCAGCGATGGCCGAGGCGCTCGATATATAAAGGGCAAAACCGCTCCATACGGGGCGGTTTTTTTATTGCCTGCATGTCCTCGGCAGCATTTGCCCAAATGGTGAATGCTGGTGCCGGCAGGTTGCCGAGTGCATGTTGCGGGTATACCCCATGCGTACCATGATCCAAACACTGTGAGGTGTCTGCGCGTGTGCGCGATAATTCATTTTGGAACTGACGGTTGGCGCGCTCGCGTCGATGAGGACTTCACTGCCGATAACGTTGCCCGTATCGCCGATGCCGTCGGCGAGTTGTGGCAAAAGACCAATCCGGGCAAAACGGTATATATAGGGTTTGACACCCGGCCCCTGGCGCGCGAGTTCGCTGAGCTTGCGGCGGGCGTGCTAGC
>CAUDYH010000224.1 GCA_958453575.1 uncultured Collinsella sp. | reverse complement strand
TAGGGTCGTCGGAGGGAACGAACGGCTGATCCACCGGGAACGGAAAACCCTCGTCGGTGTAGGCAAGGTTGCCATAGCCGTCTACCTGCCACAGGTGCGGAACCTCCACGTGATCCCACTCGGGCTTGTACGTGCAAAGTGCTTCGTTGGAGACGGCCGCGGGGCCCTCAAAAAGGCGGAACTGCCACGAGCCGGACAGCTGGACAAATCCGCGCGACAGCTCGCGGCTGTACGTAGCGGCGAGATCGGCGGCCTCATAACCCATAAAGTACGCATGGGGTGCCAGGCGGTTCCTGTGGGTGAGCGCTTGGTTTTCCCAATCGTTAATGGCGTCCATGGTGATGCTCCTTCGTCATCGTAGTGCTTCTTTGTGCAACCGGTTGTCCTTATCTTACGGGCGGTACAAAAATCTGTGCAACCGGTTGTCCGCCGAACGGTCGATTTTGTCGGATTAACGGTGCAACCGGTTGTACAACCATGCTACTTATGTCACCCTAAGCTTAGGTGCACAGCACGGGGCATCGTTCTTGAACTCACAGGCAACTGTCGCGCCTGCCTATGTCTCGCCCATACATGCCGTGCTCAGTCGCAGTTTGATTGCAAAACGACACCGGTCACCGGATACCATGGACGCCGTTCACGCGCGCTATAGTAATCTGTATCCGCATTAGCCTTTATCGATAGCCCACCGACCCAATTGCACAGGAGACGCCATGACCCAACCAGCACGCACCGCACCCACGCTTGCCGAGGTTGCTGAAGCTGCCGGTGTTTCGCGCTCCACGGCATCGCGCGCCCTCAACGACTCCCCCCGCATTAGCGAGGAAACTAAAAAGCGTGTCCGCGCAGCGGCGAAAAAGGTTAACTTCGTTCCCAACGCACGCGGCCGGGCGCTCGCCGTCGGACGCACGGAAATTATCGCCGTGCTGGTTACCGAGCCTTTGAGCGAGCTGTTTAGCGATCCCACCTACAGTGAGTTTTTAAGCGGCATTACCGAGGAACTTTCGGAGTCGTCTTACTTGCCCGTGATCTTGCAGGCATCTTCCTCGCATGAGCGCAACCGCGCACGCGAGCATTTTGAGCGCCGCTCGTTTGACGCCGTCATCGACGTCTCGCCCTACAAGGGCAGTGAGCTGCTCGAGGTGCTGCGCGAGCTGGGCGTACCCACTGTGTTATGCGGCCAGCTCGAGGGCCATCCCTATCGCGACGTGTTCTCGACGGTCTACTCCGACGACGAAGAGGGCGGACGCTTTGCGGCGCTCGCTATGAAAGATCGCGGACGCAAGGACATCGTTGCCGTGCTGGGGCCGCAGGATAACCCCGCCGTCATCGACCGCCTTCGCGGCTACCGTGCAATTTTGGGCGAAAGCCTTCCGGATGAAAATGTCATCTATACCGGATGGAGCAGCGGAGACGGCTACCAAGCCACGCGGCGGTTGCTCGCGCGCGAAATACGTGCCGACGGCGTGCTATGCGGATCGGACCGTATCGCAACCGGCGTTATCGCCGCATTCAACGAAGCAGGAATTAGCGTACCCAAAGACGTTTCGGTCGTGGGCTTCGATGACCACGAGGTCGCAGCTCGCAGCGTCCCCGCGTTGACGACCATTCGTCAGCCGCTTCGCGAGGAAGGCCACATGGCCGCAGGCATTGCGCTCGATATGATCAATGGCGCCGTACCCACCACCACCGTCATGCACATGCAGCTCGTTCAGAGAGACTCACTGTAGGAAACTGGGCCGGGCTTTCCGCTAGGCTGCTTTAGCGGAAAGCCCGGCCCATTCCGAACGCCGATTCTGGGATGTACTTTCCGCCAGAAGCTCAACCGGAAAGTGCGACCCGTTATTTGGCTGGATTCTGGGTCGCAGTTTCCGCGACGTCCGGTCACCCTATGCCCTCGCAACCTCGGCGTATAAAAAACGATGGAAAGCACACGTCCTTCCCTCGTTGCAAGCAATATGTAGCCGCTTGCCTACATCAGGCGCAGGCTGACGTCCTTGAGCTGGGCGCCGGAAACGGCACTCGGAGCGCCCGACATGAGGTCGGAGCCGCTGGCCGTCTTGGGGAACGCCATGACGTCGCGGATGGAGTCGGAACCGGTGAGCAGCATGCACACGCGGTCCAGGCCCAGAGCGAAACCGCCCATCGGAGGCGCACCAAACTTGAGAGCCTCCATGAGGAAGCCGAACTGCGACTCGGCGCGCTCCTCGGTGAAGCCCAGGAGCTTGAGCATGGACATCTGCATTTCGGCGTTGTGGATACGCATACCGCCGCCGCCGGCCTCAAAGCCGTCCATGACAAAGTCGTAGGTGCAGGAACCGGCTGCCAGCGGGTCGGCCTCGATCTTGGCGATGTCAGTCTCGGTCGGCAGGGTAAAGGGCTGGTGCTCGGCTGCATAGGCTTTGCGGTCCTCGTCCCAGTGGAACAGCGGGAAGTTGACGACCCACAGGAAGTCGTGGCCCTCGCGCTTGATCTCAAGCGCGTTGGCCATGTGGGAACGCATGCCGCCCAGGATCTCGTCGGAAAGCAGGCGCGGGCCGGCGGCGAACATCACAAGGTCGCCGGGCTCGACATCCATGCGCTCGCGCAGAGCCGCCATCTCCTCGTCCGAGAAGAACTTGACGATGGGGCTGTTGATGGAGCCGTCCTCGCGGAAGGCGATCCAGGCCAGGCCCTTGGCGCCAAACGTGGAGGCCACGCCGGCAAGCTTATCGATCTTGGCACGTGCCCAGGCACCGGCGCCCTTGGCGTTGATGGCCTTGACGACAGAGCCCTCCTCGTTTGCCGCAGTCGCAAAGACCTTGAACTTGGAGTTGGCAAAGATGTCGGTCAGGTCGACCAGATGCATGCCATAGCGGGTATCGGGCTTGTCGGAGCCATAGGTGTCCATGGCCTCCCAGTAGTTCATGCGACGCAGCGGCGTGGGCATCTCGACACCCATGCGGCCGAAGGCATCGGCCAGGACCTCTTCGAGCGCGCTCATAACGTCGTTCTGGTCCACGAAGGACATCTCGATATCGACCTGGGTGAACTCGGGCTGGCGGTCGGCGCGCAGGTCCTCGTCGCGGAAGCACCGGGCGATCTGGTAGTAGCGCTCTACGCCGGCGCACATGAGCATCTGCTTGAACTGCTGGGGGCTCTGGGGCAGAGCGTAAAACTTGCCCGGGTTCGGCCGCGACGGCACGATGTAGTCGCGGGCGCCCTCGGGCGTGGAGTTCGCCAGAATCGGGGTCTCGATCTCCAGGAAACCGCGCTCATCCAGGGCCCGGCGCATGGCCTGGGTCACCGTGTGGCGCAGCTTCAGGTTGGCGAGCATCTCGGGACGGCGGATGTCCAGATAGCGCCACTTCATGCGCGTGATCTCATCGGTCTCGATGCCATC
>CAUDYH010000223.1 GCA_958453575.1 uncultured Collinsella sp. | reverse complement strand
AACGGGCGGGTCGGCCGGTCGCGAGGGAGCTGCGGTGCAGATTGGCGGCACCATCGCCAGCAACATCTCGAGCCTCGCCCACCTCAAAAAGCATGACCACCACGACCTCATGCTCGCCGGCATCTCGTCGGCCTTTGGCGCCGTATTCGGTTCACCCCTTGCTGGAGCTTTCTTTGGCATGGAGATGTGCTTTATCGGCAAGATCGACTACACCGCGGGCATCTACTGCCTGGTCGCCTCGTTTACCGGCTACTTTACGTCGCTTGCCTTGGGAACCGAGTACGAGGCGAATGTCATCGCCAGCGTTCCCAACATGACACCACGGACGGTTGTCATCGTAGTCATCAGCGCCATCATCTTTGGTCTCACCGCACGTCTCTTTGCCTGGTCGGTTCGTACCGTCAAGAGCCTGTACGGCCGCTTTATCACCAATTACCTCGTTCGCGCACTCATAGGCGCACTCGTGGTTTTGGCCGCCTACGCCCTCCTCGACGCCTGGGACTACGCCGGCCTTTCCACGTGGCTTTCCGGCGCCGGGTTTGCAGGCAACACCACCCTGGCGGACGCAGCCATCAAGTTGGTCGTCACAGCGCTTACCCTGGGCGCCGGCTTCCAAGGCGGCGAGGTCACGCCTCTGTTTGGCATCGGTGCGGCGCTCGGCGGCTGGATCGGCTGCCTTACCGGGCTTGACCCCAGTTTTCTGGCGGCTCTCGGCATGCTCGGCGTGTTCTGCGCCGGCCTCAACGTGCCCATCACCACCTGCATGATGGCCATCGACCTGTTCCACGGCACGGCCGCCGGGTTCTTTGTCATCGTGGCCTTTATCAGCTACCTAACCGGCGGACACCGCGGCGTGTACCCCGCCCAGCGCATCATCTCACCCAAGCGCCGTTCGCTTATTGTGGATGAGGGCGGTACGGTAGCGGATGCTATCGAGCGCCACAACGACCTGATAGAGTAGATGTAATAATCGCCGTGCAGCCACAATCGGGGCTAATTCGACCTGAGCGCGACCGCACCGTCATGTCACACGCCGGGAGTCGCCCCATGCACGCAACTGATTTTGGTCGCACGCTCATCATCGCCAACCCAGCCGCCCAGTCGGGTGCGGCACGCGAAGTTGCCGAACGCCTGCAACGCTTTTTGGACATGACTGCACGCGCATCCCAGTTTGACCTGGTGTTGACCGAGCGTATGGGACACGCCAAGGAGCTGGCCGCACAGGCTCAGGGCTATCGCACCGTTATCGCACTCGGCGGCGACGGCGTGATTCACGAGGTCGTCAACGGGCTTATGACGCAAAAGGAGAACGCCCGCCCCGCTCTTGCCGTCCTGCCCGTGGGCTCCGGCAACGATTTTGCCCAGACGCTCGGCATCGACGATTTCTCCGGCAAGGATTTTGGCGCGCTGCTCACCTGCGAGCTGCAGCGTCAGGATATCGGGCGCATTCGCTCGTGGAGCCCTGCGAGCGGCAGCGGCGAGGCTACCGTTGAGTACTACGACCAGACGCTCTCGGTCGGCATCGATGCTGCCATCGGCCTTAGCACCACCGAGCTGCGCAAAAAGACCGGCTTGACGGGCGCGCCGCTCTACACCCTCTCGGGACTTGAGCAGTTTGGCCTACGCTATCGCAACTATCCTATGACAGTCAGCTTTGACGGCGCGCCCACAGAGCGCGTGAGGGCGATCATTATGGCGATACAGCTGGGCCCCACGTATGGCTCGGGCTATCGCATCTGCCCCGATGCCGACCCCTGCGACGGCATGCTCGACGTCTGCTACGCCTGCGGCCCCGTCCCTCGCGCGGTAGCCCTGCCTATGTTCCTTTCGGCCAAGGACGGCCACCATACCAAGTTGCCACCGGTTCGCATGCGCCGCTGCCGCCATGCCGAGCTAACTTTTGAGGAGCCCGACTACCCCATCCAGGCCGACGGCGAGCCCATCGTCGCCTCGCGCATCGAAGTCGACATCCTACCCGGCGCCCTCCAAGTCTGGCACCCCACCCGCTAGCAAGACCAGCGAAACAATCGGCTACTCGTCGCTCCCCGGCTTGCGACGGTTAGCCTTTTTAATCGCATTGAAGTGCTTGTCGTTGAGCCTGCGCTGGCGCGATCGCTGGGGCACTTTGGTCTTGACGCGACGGCGCGGCGGACGGCCACGACGCTCAAGCTCTGCGCGCAGCTTACGCAGGCAGCTCGCGCGATTCTGAAACTGACTACGGCTCTCGCGCGCCGTCACGACAATCCCCGTGGGCCCATGTTTCATGCGCACAGCAGAGTCCGTCGTGTTGACGCCTTGTCCGCCCGGACCCGTCGCGCGAAACACCTGCACCTCGCAATCGCGCGCCAACTCCTCGGCCGACATCTCGGCATAGCGCGCATACTCGCGCCACCCCATCTTGTTCTCATCCATATCAACACCTCCCCTCATACAAAAAATGTGACAAAGGGACAGTCCCTTTGTCACATCGCATACCAATCGCTTGTGTTGCGCGCTTAGGCGAAGGTGATCTCGCCGGTCTCGCAGTCCATATCGGCGATACGGGCCAGGCTCTCAACGCGGAAGCCGCGCTCGCGGAGCTTATCGCCACCGCCCTGGAAGCCCTTCTCCACCGCAATGCCAATACCGGATACCTCGGCACCCGCAGCCTCGCAGATCTTGATAAGACCCTCGAGCGCGCAGCCGTTGGCCAAGAAGTCGTCGATGATCAGGACCTTGTCGCCCTCGGACAGAAAACGCTTACCAACGATGACCGGGTACTCCTTCTGCTTAGTAAAGGAGTAGATGGTCGTGGCATACTGCTCGCCGTCGAGGTTGATGGACTGTGCCTTCTTGGCAAAGACCACCGGCACGCCGCCAAAATGCTGGGCTGCGATGCAAGCCATGCCAATGCCCGAAGCCTCAATCGTCAGGATCTTGTTGATCTCGGCACCCTCGAACAGACGGGCCCACTCGGCACCCATGTGGTCGAACAGCTCAACGTCGCACTGGTGGTTGAGGAAGGCATCAACCTTAAGGACGTTACCGGCCTTTACGATGCCGTCATGGCGAATACGATCCTCAAGCTCCTGCATGGCGCAACCCCTTCTCGCGGCAACGATACCGCGCGATTAATAAACGTTGTTCGATAGTCTACCACGGACCGACCCCCGCCCGTCCCACAAGCCACATCGCACCACAAACCAGTCTTTTTGGGACGGCGCGAATCGTGGCAGACAGCCTCCCAACACGCTAATGGCGGGCGCGCATCTTCACCAAACGCACCATGGCGAGCGCAAAGCCCACGGCTGCCACGGCCATCAACACATAGAACACCGAACGAAAACCAAACAGGAACACATCCGGACGGCCCGCAACAAAACTGGTCACGGCCTCGCCCATCGCC
>CAUDYH010000222.1 GCA_958453575.1 uncultured Collinsella sp. | reverse complement strand
CCTCCTTTATGCCCAAGCCGTTGGCGGGCGAGGACGGCAGCGCCATGTTTTTGCATCAGTCGCTGTTCGACCACGACGGCAACAACGTCTTTTGGGGCGAGGCCGACGAGAAGTACCACCTCTCCGATATCGCCAAGCACTATATGGCCGGCATCCTGGCACACGCGCGAGAGATCAGCGCCATCACCAACCCTACGGTCAATTCGTACAAGCGCATCACCACGGGCGGCGACTCCGTGCCGCAGTACGCCACGTGGGGGCTGCGCAACCGCGCAAGCATGATTCGCATTCCGGTCTACAAGCCCGGCAAGCAGCTGTCCACGCGCATCGAGCTGCGCAGTCCCGACCCCATGGCCAACCCGTACCTGGTCAATGCCGTCACGCTGGCGGCTGGTCTGGACGGCATCGAGCGCAAGCTGGAGCTCCCGCCCGAGGCAACGGCCGAGACGCTCAAGCTTACCGACCGTCAGATGGTCGAGGCCGGCTACACGCCGCTGCCGCGCTCGCTCAAAGAGGCGCTCGACGTGTTTGAGGACTCGCAGTTTATGAAGGATGCCCTCGGCGAGCACATCCACAGCTTCTTCCTTAAAAAGAAGCGCGACGAGTGGCATAAGTTTGAGTCTACGATCACCGAGTGGGAGATCAAGCACTACCTGGCGAACTCTTAATCGCGCTGGCTTGTTCCAGTACGATTGAGCTCATTTCTTTGGAGGCCGATATGTCCGAAAAGAGTGCCCTGTTCATGGCGCGCACGACGCGCTTCCACGAGTTTGCCCGCAGCTTGACGACCACCCTGGGTGTCGAGGTGAGCCTGGCAACTCCCGATTCACCGACTGCGGCGCACGACTTTGACCTGCTGATCCTCGATTCCGATGGCATCCGTAGCGACCGCATCGATCAGATCGCCAAGTGGCTTGACGATCGCGGCGGCGTCCCCATGCTGGTGATCGTCGACGACGAGGCGCTCGGTACCTTGCGCCTGCCCAATCACGCGCATGCCGACTTTGTATGTCCCACGGCGACGCCCAACGAGCTCAAGGCTCGCGCACAGCGCCTGATGGGCGAGGAGGAGACCGTCACCGCCGACGATGTACTCAACATCGATAACCTCGAGATCAACCTGGCTACCTACCAGGTGACACTCGATAACGAGCCCATTGACCTGACGCTGATGGAGTACTCGCTGCTGAGCTTTTTGGCGACGCATCCCAACCGTGCCTACAGCCGCGAGGTGCTGCTGCACCGCGTGTGGGGCTTTGAGTACTGCGGCGGCACGCGTACCGTCGACGTGCACATCCGACGCATCCGCTCCAAGGTGGGCCCGCAGATCGCGGCGCACATCACCACCGTCCGCGGCGTGGGCTATCTGTTTAAGGACTAGGGATAACCAGAAGACGATACAGGGCACCGGAGTTTTTCGGTGCCCTTTTCTCGCTTGTGGCAAGAATCATACCTTTTACCGACTGAAAGTGCGTTAGTAAAAACAATATCAAGCGTATAGCACTATCTGGCGAATAACATTTAGTTACTTGCCATGGATTTGTATAAATGGGATTACGTTGTTGATGCGAGCAAAACGATTTCGGGAATGATAACGCCAACGCAGGCGAAAGTTATCAAAGAGGCGAAAACCTACGCATGCGCGTTTCGGCAATGTTTTCTCCGGGGGGCTCCGGTCAAATGGCAGCGGGCACGCAATGGCAGTTGTGGGCTATGTGGCAATGTATAACACATACTCAAATGCCAAGAAGTACCTGCTTGTGGTTTGGAATGGATAGACAAACCGGCTGCAGTTTCTTCCATATGACGTATCAATTTACACGGCTCACGACGGAACATATTGCAAGGGGTGATTGTGCTCGTGAACGGCGACAAGTTCATTCGAAGGGCAATACCCCTATTGGTTCTTTTCCTTGCCTTGGTCGCTGCAGTGAGTTTGTCCCTGCTAGGGGCGACTAATGGGGGAGAAAACGACACGGTTGTTGCGATCGAAGTTCGCACTCTATCGGATGTTCATAACGGGCAATTTGAGGCGTTGATGCCAAGTGGTTGCCATAAAAAGATCGATATGCGCCGCAAGTCAAGTTCCGGATATGTTGCAGGGTTGAAGGCAGGTGAAAAATGGATTCTAGTTTTTGTGGAAGATAAGGAACTTGACGGGACTGTTCTATATCCCCATTCAGCCGAGAAAGCCAAATCAAGCAGACCAGGGGAATGAAGAATGATTGATGGAAAACAGTTCTTAGGCCTGATGGCAGGAGCTCCCATTTTGATGCGAGCTGGGATGGCGGAAGCCTTGGAGCTGCCGGACGCTCGGAAGCGATTGGCGCTCGTGGTTGGCGCGGTGGTCAGAGATGAAAATGGCAATGAAAAAAACGCGAACAAGAAGCAGAGAGACTATTTTCACGCCAGAGAGCAAAACTGTGTCTGCCGACGCTATGGCCGGTGATGTCATAACAATCCAGAGGGAATCAGATGAAACGTTGCCGCTGCTTGCCAAGATTGAGCTCACAGTCGCTTATTATAACGATAAAACAGAAATTGAGATTCGTTCCGGAAAGTACTCGATAGTCCAAATCGATCCGCTTGTGATGTATGCAAACGCTTGGTACGCGCTCATGCAGAAGGATAAATACGTGATGAATAACTTCACGGAAAGCGAAGCATCATATGAAACGGGGTGGGAGCCAACGCCATACGACGCGGAGAAAGATAAGTGGACGTGCGGATCAGGCATGGGCGCGACGATTACGGACTTCATTAACGATTCAACATATAGCTTTGCTATCGACTGTTATATCGAATAGACATGACGGCATAGAACGAATTGGCCTATAAGCATGTCATTACTTAAGCAAAGCTGAAATCTTGGCATCTAGTGCTCGGGACTGCCCAGCTTGGGGTACAACTCAACGTGAACAATGATGGCCCGCCACATGTTTGGCGGGCCTTTGGTTATTTGACGAAAGGATCGCAGCTATGAGCGAGTACGATTCCCAGCGTCCCCAGGATGCGGGCAACGCCGGCGAGACCCAACAGCAGCCGCGTGTGCAGGTAGAGTCGACGCCTGCCGATGGCAGCAACATTCCTTACGTGCAGGCCTACGACACGCAGACCGGAAAGCCGCTGGGCAGCCAGCAGGTTGTAAACAAGCACACCGTGGTCAAGACTAAGACCAAAAAGCTGCCGATCTTTATTACGGCGCTCGCCGGCTGTGCCTGCGGCGCCCTGCTGGTCATTGCGCTCATTATGAGTGGCACGCTCAACATTGGCAGCGGAAAGAATGCCGTGACGGCGGGTGCTTCGGGTTCATCGACGCAAAAGATTACGATCGATTCCGAGGACACCACGCTGGCCGAGGCCGTCTCTGCCAAGGCGCTGCCCTCCGTGGTTTCCATTACCGCCACTT
>CAUDYH010000221.1 GCA_958453575.1 uncultured Collinsella sp. | reverse complement strand
GATCAACTTTGACATTAAGCTGTAGGGCTGCAAATGGTATCTCTCGACAAGGTGTACAAGCAAATTGAGATTTTTGCTCGGGAATGTGACGCCGAGAGGGTTGTGCTGTTTGGTTCTCGTGCCCGCGGTGACAACTTGCCTAAGAGCGATATTGATATTGCTGTAGCAGGTTGCCGGGATTTCGACCGTTTCTCATATCTGATAGAGGAGCGTCTTGATACTCTTTTAGATATAGACCTCGTCAATCTGGATGAGTCCTTAGCGCAGCAATTGCTCGATGAAATTGCCAGGGATGGTGTGATTCTGTATGAAAAAATATGAGAACTTTGCCAGCGCCTTGGCGAATCTTGAGGATGCACCCAATCAGGATCTTAGCAATGATTTTGTTCAGAGTGGATTGATTAATAAGTTCAACCTTCAGTTTGAACTGAGCTGGAAGCTCCTTAAACGTCTGCTCGAGTATGAGGGCGCCACGCTTGCTGCATCGGGGTCTCCTCGTGCCATCTTGAAGGAAGCCTACCGATTCTACGACTTTATTGATGAGGCGGCATGGCTAGATATGCTCAGAGACCGCAATACGAACGTCCATATCTATGACAACAAGCTCGCTCAAGATTTGATTCAGCGTATCTTAAACGTCTATATCCCCGCTTTCTGTCGGTTGAGAGACGGGCTGATGGGACGCTACGGCGATCTTCTTCTGGTGCCCGACGACCAGTTTGTTTAATTCCTTTAGATTTCGCGGATTTCGCGGAGGGTTGTTGCCGTTTACCGAGGGGTTGTTGTGCAACAACGGGCGAGCTGCAATACTTATTTCTATCTTTGCAAACTGCACTTTAACTACACCAATGCAGGGAGGATCTTATGCAGCCCAAGCATTCTGCGATTGTCGCGGGCCTGACGCTGGCGCTTTCGTTTGGCGCCGTTTCCGCGCCGGCACCCGCCGCTGCCGAGGAGCCCACGCCGGGCGTTGCCTCGGATGCGACCGATATCGATAAGGGTCTCTATACCCAGCAGTCCTTCTCGGGCGTGCTGAGGTCGGTCCAGGGCGTTTCGTTTGTTAACGTGACCCCCGAGATGAAGTACTTTACCAAGTACGAGAGCCATGGCAACTATAACCAGGGCTTTTCGTATGGCGACGGCTATAACGCGCTGGGTTATTACCAGTTCGACCGTCGATGGTCGCTCATTCCGTTTATGAAGCAGGCCTACAACTACAACCCCGAAAAATACAGCATGCTCAAGGATGCGATTGATCGCGGCAGCGAGATTTCCAACACGAGCAATGCCATGTACGAGAACGGCCAACTCACCGAGTTGGGCCGTATTGCGCAGGAGGCTTTCCAAGGTGCTTATAACACCGACCCTGTTGAGTTCTCGGCTCTGCAGGATGCGTATGCGTACAACTCGTACTATGCGGTGACTGAGGCGTGGCTCAAGAGCGGCCTGGGCATTGATATTTCGGGCCGTGCCGATTGCGTTAAGGGCATGGTGTGGAGCATCACCAACATGTGCGGCACCGGTGGCTGCAGGGACTTCTTCCGTTGGGCGAATCTCTCCAACGATATGTCCGACCGCGAGTTTGTGACGGCGCTTTCCAACAGTGTGGTCAATAACGTGGCGACCAAGTATTCGAGCCAGCCCCAGTATCATGAGGGCTGGAAGAACCGCTACCGCAATGAGCTGAAGGACTGCTTGGTTTATATCGCCGAGGACGAGGCCGCTGCGACGCCCGTGCAGCCCGAACCTACGCCGGCGCCCTCGCCGACGCCTGATTCGAATGACGACTCGAGCGACGATGCCAACGATGACAGGATGGATGCGCCCTCGACCGGTGCTGACGGTGATGGCTCTGCTGGTGGCACTACCAACAACGGCTCTACCTCGAACGGCTCCGATTCAAACGGCTCTGCTGCGGGCGATTCGTCTTCAAGCTCTGCCGGCAATACGGACAGCGACGCTTCTGGTTCGACCGGCGCTGGCACCTCTAACTCATCCACCGGCTCGAGCGATTCGTCCGTTGGCACCGGCTCTAACAACGGCTCCGGCTCTGACGCAACCCCTGGTTCTGATGCTTCCAAGGATGACTCGAATAAGGCGCCGGACGTTCCCGTTGCTTCGCAGGACAAGAAGCCTTCTTTCTCCGAGCAGCTTGGTTCTACGCTGGGCTCTTCGCTGATGGCTGGCGTCAATAACGGCTCGACCCAGAACAAGGGCAACTCTGATCAGGTTTCCACGGAAAAGATCGAAGCCGCAAAGGGCGACTCCAAGGACGAGGCTTCCGAGAAGACCGAATCCGATAAGGGTTCTAGCTCTGAGGAGAAGAGCGACAAGTCCGAACAGAAGAAGGGCGAGGATAAGAAGTCTGAATCTGAGGAGAAGGACAAGAGCAAGGCCGGGGGCGAAAAGAAACAGTCCGAAGACGACGACAAGAGCGGTGCTGACAACCAGGTCCAGGAGCAAAATGACTCCAAAACGGTGACCACCACGACCACGACGACTACAACGACTAAGTCCTCGGGCGGCAACATGCCCAAGACGGGCGACTTGATTGTGATGGCGAGCCTTGCCAGTGCAAGCTTGGCCACACTGGGCGCTACGTCTATCGTAAGTGGTAAGCATAAGCTCGATCAGCAGAAGAAGGCTTCTGGGGAGGACGGCTTGGAGGAGTAATCTTCCAGATCGTTTTCTATAAGAGTTTGGGACGGGGTCCGGTGCGGCGGCATCGGACCCCGTTTTTGTTGTGCAACGATTTGTTATGCCCCCTCGGGGGCATGTTGCTACCGTTGCCCGAAACGTTTACATGTCGATATTGTTGCGCTCTACCCGCTCGTTACAATGGGCATCGTGCTGCGTTAGAGGGAGAACTTACGGTGTCTGAACAGGCGAATTATGGTGTTGCTCATGCGTTTGGTGCACGGTTGCTCAATCATGCGGGTAACGCAGCTCTGCCGGTTGATGTACACGACTTTTCCGATGCAATCAATCGGTGTTTACTCGTCGATAAGACTATGTTTATTGCCGATATATTGGACAGCGAAGCACCTGTTGCGCTTTGCTGTCGGCCCAAGGGTTTTGGCAAGAGCATGAATCTATCGATGCTCAAATGCTATTTGGAACGACCTGATCACCGGCGGCCGGATCGAAGCCCGTTCGTCGGCACCCAGATTTGGCAGGCGGACGGTGGTCGCTATCGTGATGAGTACGCGTGTTATCCGGTCATCACGCTCGACTTTTCAACTGCCGCTGCGAGGCGCGACGCTGATGCTGCGGCGGCTATTCGCAGCGCTGTCGCGCACGAGTGCGCCCGATTGCTGCCGCTGCTTGACGCGCCTGATCTGTCAAGACGTGAGATTCGTCTTATCGAGAGGGCGACGCGTGGGGTGGCCAGCGATAAGGAGATCGATGAG
>CAUDYH010000220.1 GCA_958453575.1 uncultured Collinsella sp. | reverse complement strand
GGTGAAGCGTTGACGGGAGAGGGCCCGTTTCCGGTGTAGGCCGGCGCTTCGCACTCCGCCATGTCAGAGGTGTCAAACCCCGCCTCTGATGTTGAAGGGAGCATCCATGCTTCTGGTCGCTAACGGTTCCGTTTTTACCCGCAATTCTCAGACCCCGTTCATTCCAAACGGTGCGGTCGCCATTGACGGAGATACGATCGTCGAAGTGGGCCCCGAGTGCGAGCTCAAGTTCAAGTACCCGGATGCCGAGTACGTCGACGCCCGGGGCAACCTCATCATGCCCGGACTCATTAACTGCCACACCCACATTTACTCGGGTCTGGCCCGCGGCCTTGCCATTAAGGGCTGCAACCCCACCAACTTCCTGGAGAATCTTGAGCAGCAGTGGTGGAAGATCGACGACAACCTGACGCTCGACGGCACCAAGGCCAGCGCCTATGCCACGATTCTGGATTCCATCCGCGATGGCGTTACCACGATCTTCGATCACCATGCGAGCTTCTGCGAGATCCCGGGAAGCCTCTTTACCATTAAGGATGCAGCTCAGGAGCTGGGCATGCGTTCGTGCCTGTGCTACGAGGTCTCCGATCGCCGCGGCCAGGAAAAATGCGACCAGGCCATTGCCGAGAACGCCGAGTTTGCCCAGTGGGCCGCCAAGGAGCGTCGCGATAACGACAACCACATGATCGCCGCCATGTTTGGCGGACATGCCACCTTTACGCTGTCGGACGAGACCATGGATAAGATGGCCGAGGCCAACAACGGCCTGACCGGCTTCCACATCCATGTGTGCGAGGGCATGAATGACGTGTGGGACTCCCGCCTCAACCGCGGTGGCATCAGCCCCGTCGAGCGCCTGCTGCAGCACAATCTGCTGGGTCCCGACACCATGCTCGGCCACTGCATCCACGTGACGCCTGCCGAGATGGATATCGTCAAGGAGTCCGGTACCTGGCTCGTCAACAACCCCGAATCCAATATGGGCAACGCCGTGGGCTGCGCCCCCGTGCTCGAGTTCTTCCGCCGCGGTATCCCCGTGTGCATGGGCACCGACGCCTACACCCACGATATGCTCGAGAGCCTTAAGGTCTTCCTGATCATTCAGCGCCACAACGCCGCCATGCCCAACGTGGGCTGGTGCGAGGCCATGACCATGCTGTTCGAGAACAACGCCAAGATGGCGAGCAAGTACTTCGATCGCAAGCTCGGCGTGCTCGAGGCCGGCGCTGCCGCCGATGTCATCGTCATGGACTACAAGCCCTTTACGCCGCTGAGCGAGGAGAATATCGACGGCCACATGCTCTTTGGCATGATGGGCAAAAACTGCCGCACCACCATCATCAACGGCCGCGTCCTGTACAAGGATCGTGAGTTCGTTGGGATTGATGAGGACAAGATCAACGCGTGGACCATGGCTGAGTCCAAGAAGCTCTGGAGCACGCTCAACGGTCGCACCTACTAATTCATAAGTAGATTCGCGCGCGTCGGATGTTTCGCCGCATCCGACGCGCGTATAGGCGACCTCCGCGGGGTCGCCGGCGCTTGTGCTAGCGCTACACCGTATTTGCGCCCGCCGCGCGGTCTCGCCGGGCGTTACAGAGAGGAGCTCACTATGAGCGACATCATGAGGCCGATCCCGTTTTCGCAGCTGATGAACTGGATCATCGAGGAGCACAAGACCCAGGACGCCATCTTTGGCGTGCGCAAGATGGTCACGACCAACCAGGAGGGTGCGCTTCCCATTTTTGACGAGCGCATCGAGACTCCGTTTGGCCCGGCCGCCGGTCCCAATACGCAGCTTGCCCAGAACATCCTGTCCTCTTATGTGGCCGGTTCTCGCTTCTTTGAGCTCAAGACCGTCCAGGTTATGGACGGCGAGGAGCTCTCCAAGTGCGTCAACAAGCCCTGCATCGTGGCTCAGGACGAGTGCTACAACTGCGAATGGTCGACCGAGCTCGAGGTTCCGCAGGCCTTTGCCGAGTACGTGAAGGCATGGTTTGCCTGTCACCTGATCGCTCGCGAGTATGGTCTGGGCAGCCCGGACGGCTTTGTCTTCAACATGTCCGTGGGTTATGACCTCGAGGGTATTAAGAGCCCCAAGGTCGATGCCTACATCGAAGGCATGAAGGACGCCAGCGGCTCCGACGTCTGGAACGAGTGCCGCGCATGGGCGCTCACCAACCTGGACAAGTTTGAGCATGTCGACGCCGCGTTTGTCGAATCCATTCCGGCGCGCGTGTCCAACTCCATCACCGAGTCTACCCTGCACGGCTGCCCGCCGGCGGAGATCGAGCGCATCGCGACCTATCTGATCACCGAGAAGGGCCTCAACACCTACATCAAGTGCAACCCCACGCTGCTGGGCTATGAGTTTGCCCGCCAGCGTCTGAACGAGCTGGGCTTTGACTACATCGTCTTTGATGATACGCACTTCCGCGAGGACCTGCAGTGGGCCGACGCCGTGCCCATGTTCGAGCGCCTGATTGCCCTGTGCGCCGAGCGCGGCCTGGAGTTTGGCGTCAAGCTGACCAACACGTTCCCCGTCGACGTGACGAGGAACGAGCTGCCCTCCACCGAGATGTACATGTCCGGTCGTTCGCTGTTCTCACTGACCATCGAGGCCGCCCGCCGCATTACCGAGCAGTTTGACGGCAAGCTGCGCATCAGCTACTCCGGTGGTGCCACGGTCTACAACATCCGCGCCCTGTATGATGCCGGTATTTGGCCCGTTACCCTGGCGACCGACGTGCTCAAGCCCGGTGGCTACGAGCGCTTTAGCCAGATGGCCGGCGAGTTTACCGATCTGGACGGCAAGCCGTTCGCGGGCGTCTCTCTCGAGGCCGTGACCGCGATCCAGACCGACTCGCTTACCAACCCACTCTACAAGAAGCCGCTGCGTCCGCTACCCGACCGCAAGGTCGCCGGCAAGAGCCCGCTTTCCGACTGCTTTACCACGCCGTGCCGCACGAGCTGCCCCATCCAGCAGGATATTCCCGCCTATCTGGCGGCTGTTGACGAGGGCCGCTACGAGGACGC
Source organism: uncultured Collinsella sp. (assembly GCA_958453575.1). Taxonomy (GTDB): domain Bacteria; phylum Actinomycetota; class Coriobacteriia; order Coriobacteriales; family Coriobacteriaceae; genus Collinsella. Next base: position 386 of record CAUDYH010000220.1, on the reverse strand, counting down.
ACTCAACATCATCATCGAACGCAACGCCCTGCCGTTCATTACCGGCACCATCTGCCCGCATCCCTGCGGCCGTGCCTGCGAGCGTGCATTCTACGAGCCCGAGGGCGCCCAGATCCGCGCCAGCAAGCTCAAGGCCGCCCGCGAGGCCATGACCACCGTGCTGCCCAAGCTGCGCGCCCAAGCTATCGCCAACGACGCCGAGCGCAACGTTGCCGTTATCGGCGGCGGCCCGGCCGGTCTGGCGACGGCGTTCTTCCTGACGCGCGCCGGCGTGCCCGTCACTATCTTCGAGGCCCGCGACTCTCTCGGCGGCGTGGTCCGTCACGTGATCCCCGAGTTCCGTATCGCGAGCGACGATATCTCCCACGATGCCGAGCTCTGTCTGG
>CAUDYH010000219.1 GCA_958453575.1 uncultured Collinsella sp. | reverse complement strand
TCAACGTAGGCCTCGTCAACCATGACCATGCCGGGGCACGCATCGCACAGCGCCGCGACAAAGTCGAGCGGTGCCACGTCACCCGTGGGGTTATTGGGCGAGGTCACGATTGCCAGGTTGCACTCGGGTGCCGCCGCAAGCACGGCTGCCTGGTCGAGCTCAAAGGTCGCGGGGTCGCGCCACACGTCGCGCACCTCGGTCTGACAGAGCGACGCAAAGAACGCATACTCGCTAAAGCACGGCGGGCAGTTGAGCAGGGTCCGTCCCGCGCCGCCAAACGCCAACAGGTAGTTATAGAGCAGCTCGTCGCCGCCGTTGCCCACGCAGACATTCTCGCGCGCCACACCATGCCAAGCGGCAAGCTCGTCGCGCAGATCGTTGGACATGGGATCGGGATAGCGGTTGAGCGGCGTGGCAGCCAGGGCGGCGTCGACCGCCTCGCGCACGCCAGCCGGCACGGGATAGGTGTTCTCGTTGGCCGAAAGGTTGATGCGCGTGGGCGTAAAGTTGGGATCGTAGGGCTCAATGCCGGCCAAGTAGGGCTGGACGAGCTCCTTCATACGGGACGTCAACTCGGCCATATTAGGCCTCCTTGCCGGTCGGGCCAACGCCATCTGCGCCCGCAGCCGCCAGGTCAACGCCCTCGGCAACCGTCGCCACGGCGTCGCCCGGCCAGGCAACCTTGGTCAAGTCGGCCGCGGCGAGCGACTCGGCGCTCACGGCATCCTCGCCCTGCTCCAACACGCGGCGACGCAGTGCGGCCGAAAGCGCGTGCGCCCACAGGCCCTCGGCCTCGGCCAAACGCTGCGTAGCGGGAGCGTCCGAGAGTAGGCCCTCGGGCGTATAGCATATAACGCTCGAGCGCTTAACGAACTCTTCGACCGAAAGCGGGTTGGAGAACATGGCCGTGCCGCCGGTCGGCAGCGTGTGGTTGGGGCCGGCAACATAATCGCCGAGCGGCTCGGAGCTCCAAGCGCCCACAAAGATGGCGCCGGCGTTGCGAATGCCGCCGAGCAGGCCCATCGCGTCCTTGCAGTGCAGCTCAAGGTGCTCGGGCGCCACGGTGTTCACGGCCTCGACGGCGGCAGCCATGTCGGCGGCCACCACGATGGTGCCTTCGTTATCGAGCGAAGCGCGTGTGATCTCGGCGCGCGGCGACTGCGCCACCAGGATGTCGATGCCCGCCTCGACCTCGCGCGCAAACTGCTCGTCGCAGGTCACCAGATAGCAAGCCGCCAGCGGATCGTGCTCGGCCTGGGCCATCAGGTCGGCCGCGACTACCATGGGCTTGGCCGTGGCATCGGCCAGCACGCAGACCTCGGAGGGACCGGCGACCATGTCGATGCCCACATCGCCCGAGACAATCTGCTTGGCAGCGGCGACAAAGGCGTTGCCCGGGCCGGTGATTTTATCGACACGCGGAATTGTCTCGGTACCGTACGCCAGCGCGGCCACGGCCTGAGCGCCGCCCACCATATAGATTTCGTCCACGCCGCCGAGCTTTGCCGCGGCAAGCGTGTAAGGGCTGATCAGGCCGTCTTTTTGCGGCGGGGTCACCATGACCACGCGCTTGACGCCGGCCACCTTGGCGGGAATGGCATTCATGAGCACCGTGGAGGGATACTGCGCGCGGCCGCCCGGCACATAGATGCCGGCCGCCGCGAGCGAGGTCACCTTAACGCCGAGCATCGTGCCGTCCGGGCGTGTGGTAAACCAGCTCTGCTCGACCTCGCGCTGGTGGAACTCACGAATCTGGCGTGCAGCCTTTTCGAGCGCCACGACAAAAGCGGGATCGAGGCCTTCGAGCGCGGCATCGATCTGTTCCTGAGGCAGGCGGAAGCCCTGCAGCTCAACACCGTCAAAACGCTGACAGTAATCACGCACCGCGGCATCGCCGTTGGCACGCACGTTGGCCACGATATCGCGGGCGGCGTCGATGATGTTTTGCGGCAGCACGCCCTTGCGGTTGAGCTGGTTGGTAACGAGGCGCTCACCGGGAGCAAGCTTGATGGTCTTCATTTCGGTATCCCCTATCGGTCGAGGTTGTGTTCGAAAAACGAGAGACCGGGCGGCGGCGCCAGTCGGCCCGCAGCCCGGACGTTGGGGCGCCCGTGCGTGCTCGCGCTATTGTGCCGAGCCCGCAACGGGCTCAAAATGCTTGTCCTTAACAGCCGCGGCCAGGCGATCGGCCAGATTGCGCACGCGCTGATCCAAGCGAGCGGCACCCGGGTTGACGAAGAAGCGGGCCGTGCAGTCCATGATGCGGCCGGTGATGACCAGGTCGTTATCGCGCAGTGTGGCGCCCGTGGCGGTAATATCCACGATGCGATCGGTCATGCCGACAATGGGGCCCAGCTCGATGTTGCCGTGCAGCGAGACGATGTCGGCGTTCACGCCGCGCTCGGCATACCAGGCACTCGCGATGCGCGGATACTTGGTGGCCACGCGAAGCGACCCACGGCGGGCATAGTTGCGCTCGGCCTGGCCGGCGCGCCACGCGGGCTCCGCCTCGATAAAGGTGCACAGGCCGTAGCCCAGATCGACCAGCTGCAGCAGGTTGAGGTCTGCCTCGATAAGCGAGTCCCAGCCGCAGATGCCACAGTCGGCACCGCCGCAGCCCACAAAAGCGGGCGCGTCGCTGGGACGCACGATGACAAATTCGATATCGCCGACCGTGCCCTCGCCGGCACGTGTGTCGCGACCACGCACGATCAGGTGACGGCCGGGATCGCGCAGCTCAGAGACGTCCAAGCCCGCGGCCTCGAGCACATCGAGCGTATCGGCCTTGAGCGAGCCCTTGGGCACGGCGATACGCAGCGGACCCTCGGCGCCACGGCCCACGGCATGGTCACCATCGGAAGCAGCGTCCTCGGCCGAGGTGCGCGCGGCTTCCAGACGCTCGAGCGAAAAGGCAAAGCCCGCCGCCGGCACCTCGATGCCGTCGCCGAACGCACCGGTAAAGATGGAGTCGTAGCGACCGCCCGAGCCCACCGGATCGGGCAGGCCACCGGCATAGGCCTTAAAAACCAGGCCCGTGTAGTAATCAAAAGAGTTCATGATGGAGAAATCGAAGGACAGCACCTGGGCGTCCTCGGGAGCCAGACCATCAACCAGGGCACGCATCTCGCGCGTCAGCGGCGCGACGATGCCCGCCGCCGCCAGCAGCGCGTCGACGCGGTCGAATACCTCGGCGCCGCCGTGCAAGCGCGGCAGCTCGCTAATGGCGGCCTTGACGGCCTCGGGCTCGGCGCTTGCCGCCACACGGGCATCGAGGCCCACAAAGTCGTTGGCGTGCACGCAACGCAATGCCTCGGCAGCCAGTTCGCGATCCTCACAGGCCGCGAGCAGTTCCTTAAACGGACGCACGCTGCCCGCGATAATGCGCGCATCGGGCAGCGCCAGCTTGCGCATAGCCTCCGCCACCAG
>CAUDYH010000218.1 GCA_958453575.1 uncultured Collinsella sp. | reverse complement strand
GATTCGCAACCGTCCCAAGTTCGGCGACCTCACCCCGGTCTATCCCAACGAGCCGCTGCGCATGGAGCACGGCAAGGACTCTATTACCGGTCGCGCCATCGACATCGTGTCACCGATCGGCAAGGGCCAGCGCGGCCTGATCGTGTCCCCGCCCAAGGCCGGCAAGACCACGATCCTCAAGAAGATCTGCCAGTCTATCTCGATTAACAACCCCGAGGTGCACCTCATCTGCCTGCTCGTCGACGAGCGCCCCGAAGAGGTCACCGATATGCAGCGTTCCATCAGGGGTGAGGTTGTGGCGTCGACCTTCGATATGCCTGCCGACAACCACACCCGCGTGGCAGAGCTCGTCATCGAGCGCGCCAAGCGCATCGTAGAGCTGGGTGGCGACGTCGTGGTGGTGCTCGACTCCATCACGCGCCTCGCCCGCGCCTACAACTTGGCGGCGCCTGCCTCGGGCCGCATCCTTTCGGGCGGCGTCGATTCGGCGGCACTGTATCCGCCCAAGCGCTTCCTGGGTGCAGCCCGCAATATCGAGAACGGCGGCTCGCTCACCATCCTGGCCTCTGCCCTCATCGACACCGGTTCCAAGATGGACGAGGTCATTTTCGAGGAGTTCAAGGGCACCGGCAACATGGAGCTTAAGCTCGACCGCGACCTGGCCGACCGCCGCATCTTCCCGGCTATCGACCCCGTTGCCTCCGGTACGCGTAACGAGGACCTCTTGGTCGACGAGCAGATGCGTCCGTTTGTCTTTGGTCTGCGTCGCATTCTTGCCGGCATGAACAATACCGAGCGTGCGGCGGCGTCGTTTATCAAGGGTCTGAAGGGCACCAACACCAACCAGGAGTTCCTGGTGCGTTCGGCCAAAAAACACAGCGACTACGAGCAGACGTTCTAGGTTGTCATCCACGCGCTGCGATAGTCATCAATGCGATAAAGGGTCGGGGCTTTGAGCCTCGGCCCCTTTCCATTGCGCCGCTCCGCGCTTATTTTTGACCGTAAGACCGACGAGCAGCAGGTTTCCCGTTTCAATCCGACATCGTCGCTTGCAATCGGCAGGGTGGTTTCGCATAATAGCTTTTAAGCTTCGCGACGGAAAACGCAGATGAAACGAACCTTATACCGTTGCTTTGGGGCGTAGCCCCGCTTCATCTTCTCTCGCGCAGCCAACTGAATGATGCGATTTGGGTGCTGGAAGATGGGGAGAGCTCATGGCTTCTTCTGATACAACACAACGAGCAGTCCTTGCTGGACTTTCCTGCGGAATCGGCCTTGCCGCTCCCGTGGTGATGTATGCTGCCACGCTGCCGTTTTCGTCGGTGAATGAGACGGTCGTCGCGGGCGCTGTTCCCTTTGCCGTGGGTGCGGTGGCGGGCGTGGGTATCTATGCCGCCTCGCTCGGGATTTCTGAATATCGCGCGCAGCATGCCGAGCGCCTGTTCCAGCCCGACGCCATGGGTGGCGCTGCGAACGTCAACCAGCATCAAAATGAGTTCCAGACCGCCTCGATGCCCGCCCAGCAGCAGTGGGCTGCCCCTCAGGGCGTTGCTACTGCGGCTCCTGCCGTTCAGGCAAACGCCGCGCAGCCCTCTTCGGTTTTCTCCGGCCTGACCGGTGCCTTCCAGCGTCGCCGTGCCGACGATGGCGTCCCCACCATCGCCCGCGCCGCAGACGCCATGAGCGAGGCCGACGCTTGGTCCATGATCGATAGCATGCTCGACGACGATTCGCCGGTCAGCTGTGATCCCACGCGCTCACGCGACGTCTACCAGGTCGCTATCGACGAACTCACCTACGGCGGTAAGACCGGCTCCTATAACCGCGATGACATTGCTGCCGCTGCGCGCGCCGTCTCGGGCTCTCATGCCGCCCCTGCGGGCAGCACGGCCGCCTTTGTGGCGCTGGTGGCCAATGCCGCCAACAACGCCGCCACGGCTCAATCCGTTACGTATGACACTGCCGTGCCCGTGACTCCGGCTGCCGCCACTGCCGTTGACCCCTACGCCGACGAGCCGCTGGCCGTCGACGAGGAGACTATTGCCGCCCGTCGTGCTGCCGAAAGCTCGCTGTGGGGCGCTATTGCGCAGCAGCAGGCGGCGGAGGCGGTGCCGTACAACGCGAACCTTGCCAACATGCCGATCATCAGCGACGCCTCTGCTGCGGCTATCGATCTCGATGACCTTGACGAGCCGGTCATCTCGAACGACATGCCGTATGTAGTCGCTGCCCCGGTCGATGTCCCGGCCTCCGCGTCCCAGTCCGTCGCTGCCGATGAGCCTGTCGATGCGACTTCCGAGGAAGACGTCCCCATGGCTGATTATTCGGGCCACGAGGGCATGTGGGCAGCCGCTGCCGCAATTTTGGACGAGGTCGTCGAGCCTGCTCCCATTGCCGCTCCGGTGTTTACGCCTGCTCCTCAGCCCGCTGCCCCCGCGTACGTTGGTCGACACAGCGCCGTGTTCCCCGAGGATACCGCCCGCATCTCGCGCGAAGGTATCGAGCGCGCCGAGGCCATCGCTGCCGGCGTTATGGAGAATCGCCGCCACGAGCGTGTCAATCAGATTCTCGAGGAGGAGATCGACCGCCTGCAGTCTGCAGCGGTGAGGCGCACGGGCCGTGCCTATCTGAGCGTTATCGAGGGTGGCACCGCCAGCTTTGAGCCGCTCTGTGCGGAGGCATAACTCCTGCATGCTTAAACTCGATCGAAAATGGGCGGTCGCGACCTGCTTGATGGTGCTGCTCATCTGGGGCAATTCGATGGTTCCCGGCACGGGGTCCGGTTCATTGAGCCTGTCGATTATGGAGGCCGTTCGCGGCTTTCTGCACGGCATGGGGCTTCCGTATGAGTGGGTGACCAACTTCGTCGTTCGTAAGTGCGCGCATTTTACCGAGTACATGGTGCTCGGAATTCTGGCGACGCACGCTTTCGATGTCGATGGCCGTCGCACCTTTGACGTGCTGCTTCCCACGGCGGTGTTCTTGCTGCTGATTCCCTCGATTGACGAGACGATTCAGCTCTTTGTGCCCGGTCGCGCCGGCATGATCACCGACGTGATGATCGACTGCTGCGGAGCGATGGCGGGCGTTGTGCTTCGATATCTTCTACGATCGCTCATATGTGCCAAAAAGGCCGCCTAGGACACGTTGCTTGGTCCTAGGCGGCCTTTCTTTGTTTGGGTGCTTATACGGGGCGTGGCGGCGTCATCCCGTAGGATGGGATTGCTGGACGTTGCGGCGCCCCTTTGGCGCGCCTACTGCTGAAGCGCGGCAGCACCCAGGGCCAGGCAGCCCATGATACCCTGCTTGCCCTTGAGACTATTGTTGACAATGTAGGTGTCGATATCGTTGACCTCGGGCGTGACGATGTAGCCGTTGAGCATCTCGGCGCACTTTTTGCGGGCGAGCGGCACGATAGGGGTGTGATCGGCAACACCAC
>CAUDYH010000217.1 GCA_958453575.1 uncultured Collinsella sp. | reverse complement strand
ATACATGATGGACGTGAAGCCGGCCTCGATGCACTTGAAGCAGTCCTCGTAAGAACCGTGATCGAGGTGAAGGGCGACGGGAACGGTAACGCCCGTGGCCTCGACGGCAGCCTTGACCATGTCGGCGCAGACCTTGAAACCGCCCATCCACTTAGCGGCACCAGCGGTGCACTGAAGGATCAGCGGAGACTTGGCCTCCTCGGCGGCCTGGAGAATAGCCAGGGTCCACTCGAGGTTGTTGGTGTTGAAGGCACCGAGAGCGTACTTGCCGGCCTCGGCCTTCTTGAGCATGTCTGCTGCGTTGACGAGCATAAAAGAAACCTCCTGTAAGGTTGCTCCGATAACGCCTGTGATTTTACCACGGCGCACCCGAGCATAAACGTTCGTTTGTTCACGAATATCGTCCAAACAGACTTTTTTGACCGTTTGCCCTACGAAATTGACCCGTTGGGGAAAAATAGCTTGACGTTTGGACGCTTCTCGTGCTTTAGAAGCTGACTATAAAGCTACACCTGCATGAAAGGGTTCTGCATGAGCTCGCGTGCCATGGTGGTCGAATCGCCATGCCCGGTTAGGCAAACGGTATCGGGCGGGAGAAGCCGGGTGAGCTTGGAGAGCGAGCGCAGAATCGCCGCCTCGTCGCCACCGGCAAGATCGGTGCGGCCGTGGCTGCCCGGGAACAGGGTGTCGCCAACAAAGGCGATGCTTCCCTGCTCGGTGGCGGCGAACAAGACGATCCCGCCCGGCGTATGCCCTGGTGTCTCGATCACCTGCAGGCAGATATCGCCCACCTCGATGGCATCGCCCTCGGCGAGCAGGCGCGTCGGCTCCCCGGGGTCGGGCGTCTCAATGCCCCACATAGCTCGCTGTTCCTCGATGTTCGCATGCGGCACCGACACATCCTTAGCGCACAGCTCATACTGGCAGCCCTCGCCAACGGTGGTTCGCACGCCGGCAACACCACCAACATGATCGGCATGGCCATGAGTGCATACGGCACCAAGCACGTGTATGCCGGGATGCTCGGCGCTAATTTGCTCCACCAAGCGCTCGCCTTCCCATGCGGGGTCGATAATCACGCACTCATTGTCCGAGATAACAGCATAGCTATTGGTCTGAATGGGACCGTTTACGAGCGTCTCGATCTTGACCGATCCCCTGGGAGTTACATCCAAGGACATAGCACTCATGTCCCTCTCCTCTCTATAGAACTCGAGGCATCAAACGACGCCTCGAGTGTAGCGAATATTGATAATGTGGCGCGTTCGTCGCGACTAAACGCGGCGCTTAAGCTGGGCTCCACCCTCGCCGGGCATCAGGCGGCGCGCGTCGTAGACCGAGTCAACGCTGCTGATAGAGGCCAGCAGCGGATCCAGGCCACTCGCGTCCGAGATCTCGACCATAAAGCGCAGGGTTGCAATACCCTCGCGGTTGGTCGACGTGGCGGCAGAAAGGATATTGCCGCCCGCATCGCCAATGGCAATGGTGACATCCTTGAGCAGGCCCATGCGGTCCAGGCACTCGACTACGATCTCGACCTGGAAGAGGGTGTCGGCAGCGCCGTCCCACTCCACTTCGATCATGCGCTCGGGATGCTCCATAAGACCCTTGACGTTGGGGCAGTTGGCGCGATGCACCGAGACGCCACGACCGCGCGTGATGAAGCCGACGATATCGTCGCCCGTCACGGGGTTGCAGCAATGCGCCAGACGGACCAGCAGACCGCTGTTGCTCTCGCCCTTGACGATAATGCCGTTGCTGGCGCTCTTGCCGCGCTTTTGCGGCTTGCGGTTGGAGCCGCGGGCAGGCTGCTTGACGACCTCGGCAATGGCTTCGGTCTTGGTGAGCTGCTCCTCGGGCTTGGGGTCCAAGATTTGCTCGACCCTGTTACCCACAGCGCGCGGGGCAACCTTGCCGGCGCCGACGGCGGCAAACAGGTCCTCGAGCTGCTTGTAGTTAAACTGCTCCGCCACGGCGTTGAGCGCACGCGTGGATCGCGGCGTAGAGATGCCATACCCGCGCTTGCGCAGGTCCTTGGCCAGTATATCGCGGCCGGCAGCAGCGTCATCGTCTTTGGTCGCGGCGGCGAAGTAACGGCGGATCTTTGACTTGGCGGAAGGCGTCTTAACGATCTTGAGCCAATCACGCGACGGCTTGGAGCTCTTGTTGGTCAGGATCTCGACACGATCGCCCGTCTTGATCTCGTGCGTGAGCGGGGCCACCGCACCGTTGATCTTGGCACCGACGCAGTGGTTGCCCACCTCGGTGTGAACGGCATAGGCAAAGTCGAGCGGCGTGGAGCCGGCACGAAGCGCCATGACCTCACCCTTGGGTGTAAAGACAAAGATCTCCTGGTCGAACAGATCGACCTTCAGCGAGTGCAGGTATTCCTTGGCGTCGGTAATCTCATCAGAAGCCGCCCAATCGAGCGAATGTTTGAGCCAGTTAATCTGGTCGTCCAGACGCTGGGCATCATTGGTCTTAGACGCAGACGATCCGCCCGACTTCTTATAGAGCCAGTGGGCGGCAATGCCGTACTCGGCCTGCTCATGCATCTCATAGGTTCGAATCTGAATCTCGAGCGGGCGGGCCGTAGGGCCGATAACCGTCGTGTGGAGCGACTGGTAGTTATTGACCTTGGGCATGGCGATATAGTCTTTAAAGCGACCGGGCATGGGGTGCCACAGCGTATGCACCGCGCCGAGCGTGGAGTAGCAATCGCGCACCGAATGCGTGATGACGCGCAGCGCCACCAGGTCGTAGATCTCGGAGAACTCCTTGCCCTTACGCTTCATCTTTTGGTAGATGGACCAATAGTGCTTGGAGCGGCCATTAATCTGGAAGCCCTCCAGGCCAATGCGGTTGAGCTCGTCGGTGAGCGTCTTGATGGTCTCGGCCAGATAGCGCTCGCGAACCTCGCGCGACTCAGCCACCATGCGCGCGATACGCTGGTAGGCGTCGGGCTCCAGGTAGAAGAAGGACAGGTCCTCGAGCTCCCATTTAATGGAGCTCATGCCCAGACGGTCGGCCAGGGGCGCATACACGTCCATGGTCTCGCGAGCCTTAAACAGGCGACGATCCTCGCGAAGGGCCGCCAGCGTACGCATGTTGTGCAGACGGTCGGCAAGCTTAACGATAATGACGCGGATGTCCTTGGACATGGCGAGGAACATCTTGCGCAGCGTAAGCGCCTGCTTCTCGTCCATGCTATCGACTTCGATGTTGGTGAGCTTGGTCACGCCATCGACGAGCTCGGCCACCGTATCGCCAAACAGGCCGGAAACATCGGCGAGCGAGGTCTCGGTGTCCTCGACGGTATCGTGCAGCAGCGCGGCGCACACCACATCGCAGTCCATCTTGAGGTCGGCCAAAATGATGGCCACCTCGACTGGATGGTTGATGTACATCTCACCCGAGCGGCGCTTTTGGTTGCAGTGCTTCTCGGCAGCAAAGCAA
>CAUDYH010000216.1 GCA_958453575.1 uncultured Collinsella sp. | reverse complement strand
GCTCGAGCATTTTGCCGAGGGCGTGATCGAGGGCGAAGCCGACGCCGTGCTGGCGGCCAGCGTCTTTCACTTTGGAACTTTCAGCATTCGCCAGGTGAAGGAGTATATGGCCAGCCAAGGCATCCCTGTGAGGCTGGACTTCTAGTGCTGCGGCTTGCCCAGGCACCGCATCTTGCCGCTCAAACCGTCGCTCGCGTACCAAAGTACGCGTCGCTCCTCTTTCGCGGCAACCTGCGGCACCTGGACAACCCTCGCCGACCTGCGAAGTTTGAATTTGGGGAGAGAAATGGAAGAGATAACCGATCCTTCAAAACTTACGTACGACGCCCGCGGGCTGATTCCTTGCGTGGTTCAGCAGCATGACACCGGTGAGGTGCTTATGGTTGCTTGGATGAACGAGGAATCGGTGGGGCTGACGCTCAAGACCGGGACCACGTGGTTTTGGAGTCGCAGCCGTCAGGAGCTCTGGAACAAGGGCGCGACGAGTGGCAACATGCAGGAGGTCAAGGAGCTCTGGGCCGACTGCGATAGCGATACGCTGCTGGTCAAGGTGGACTCACCGGGCCCGGCCTGCCATACCGGCAACCGTACCTGCTTCTTTAAGCGCGTGGAAGGGGGAGTGCGATGAAAGTCGTGACGCCGTTCGAGGTCGCCGAATGCAACACCGAGCTCCTCCGCGCGGGCGTGCCATGCCGCGTGCACCTGACTGATGCCTGCGGGGCGCAGTCGCTTTGGCTCGAGGCCGAGAAGGAAAGGCTCGATGAGGCCCATGCCGTCATCGTCGAGTTCTTTGAGAAAAAGGGCGCAAAGCCTCGGTTCGATGAGACCGGTACCTACTTTACGCTGCAGTAACGAGAGGAAATAACCATGGGAGTCAGAACAGCTAACGTGCAGCCGGGAAACATCGGTGAGACGCTGACGGGACTGGCCGAGGTGATTCACGGTCGTCGCGACGCATCGCCGCAGGAGAGCTATACCGCGCGTCTGCTGACCGACGTCGAGGACGAGCTTCTCAAGAAGCTTGCCGAGGAGGCGAGCGAGGTGATCATGGCCTGCAAGGATAACGACCACGATCATATCCGCTACGAGGCCGGCGACCTGATCTACCACCTGCTCGTGACGCTCGAGCGCTACGGCATCACCCTCGACGAACTGGCCGGCGAACTCAACGCCCGCCGCCACTAGTCATCGGGGACGTTCTTAAACGACTAGTTAGGCGAGGGGCGTGGACTCCCATTCGCCGGTGGGGTGGGGGATGTCGAAGGTTCGATAACTGCAGTCGTAGGCGTGGGCTTGCGCTTCGCGGATATTCCAACAGATGTCACAGGCGCGGTGTGCGTCCGAGCCAAAGGTGATTGGCACCTCGGCGTGGGCGAAGCAGCGCAACAGCCCCGTCGAGGGGTAATAGTCGTCGAGGCCCTTACGCGGCGCGGCGGTCGAGACTTCGACACGGCGACCCGTATCGTGCGCGCACTCGGCCATCTGCCCCCAAAACGGCGCCGGGTCAAAATCGGGCGCAAAGCCTTCCTTCGAAAAGCGCATGACCAGGTCGGGATGGGCCATTACATCAAAGTTGAGTGAGCTTTCGCAAGCACGGCACCAGTCGTCGACGTAGCGTTCCCACACGCCGCGCACGCCCAGGTTTTCCCAAACATGCAGGTTGGTATCGTCGTCGATCCAGCCGCAAAGGGAATCGGGTGTATCGGGGCGCGCGACGTTTTCCGTTCCCACCGTACCCGCGGCACCTGCCATGATATCGCCCGGGTCGCCAATCCAATGCACGCTGCCCAAGCGCACCACGGCGCCCTGGGACCAGCGCTCAACCAAGGGTTCGCAGCCCTCGTACCAATCGCATTCAAAGCCATAGATAAGCTCGAGCTCCGGCGCGATTTGCGCGGCAAGCCTGCGGGCGTCCTCAAAGGCCAGACGATGTGCCGGCAAGTCGCCCTCGACGACCTGCACCTCGCAGTTAGCATCCATACTGGCAGGCAGGGCGAGGTGGTCGGTCGAGACCATGACGCGGCAGCCTGCCGCAGCAGCGGCACGGACGTTGTCATCAAACGAGGCATGGCCGTCCGAAAACGAGGTGTGGGTGTGACAATCGACCAGCGGGCAAGCGGACATGGCGGCTCCTTTGCGTCAAGCGAATCCGCTTCATTGTAATGGCGCAGCCTCGGCGCGGCGGGAACGCTGCAAGTCGAAACCGACTGGAAAGGGCAGGCGGCGCGTGCCGGCGCCGGCGACTACTTGCTTCGTGTCGCCGCTCGTTTGGACTGCACGGTTATAATCGCGTGCCGCACGGCGGTGACGGGACGATAGCGGATCATACGCTGTCCCGACCAGCGCATGACCTCGCGGATCTTCTCGCGCATGGCAGGCCGGTAACAATGCGAAGGACAGGCCGAGCAAAATGTCTTGGTGCCCATGTGCGGGCAGTGCTCAATGCGCGCGATGGCGTATTTCTGCAGCTCGGCGCATTCGGGGCAGAGCGTAACGGTTCGGAGCCCGAGTTTGACGCGAGTGGGCTTTTCGCCGTTGGGAGCCTGCTTACCCTCGTGGCCGCCGCGATGATGCCCGCGGCACCACAGTGCAATCATCTGCGACACCATCTGGGCCTCACGCTCACGTTTGCGTGCTAGCTCCGGTGTGTCGACTGGGCGCGCCATTAGCTCAGCCTCCCGTGCTCGACCGAAAGCGAGAAATCGGCAAACGCGCAGGTGCTGGCACGGTGGCTCACGAGCACAATGGTCTTGCCGCGGCGCTTGAGCTCGTCGATTGCCTGCATCACGGACGCCTCGTTGAGAGCATCGAGCGCGCTGGTGGGTTCGTCGAGCAAGATGAAGGGTGCGTCGTTGAGGAAGATGCGCGCAAGGCCGATGCGCTGGCGCTCGCCGCCCGAAAGCGAGTCGCCCAGCTCGGCAACGGGCGTGTCGAGTCCCTGCGGCAGACGGTCGATGAGCGTGGTGAGTGAGGCGGAGCGGCAAGCGTCGAGCAGCTCGGCATCGGTGGCGTTGGCGTGCGCGACCAGCAGGTTCTCGCGTACGGTGCCGCAGAACAGATGCGTGTCCTGGGTCATATAGGCCTCGTGGCTGCGCAGGCTCGCCGTGTTGATGTGGCGGGCATCGACGCCGCTCACCGTGATGGTGCCGGCTGCGGGGTCCCAAAAGCGCATGAGCAGCTTAAGCAGCGTCGACTTGCCCGAACCCGAGCGCCCCATGATGCAGGTCATGGTACCGGGCGCAAAGGTGCAGGTCACGTCGTCGAGGATGAGACTCGCAGCGGTGTCGTTCGCGACCTGCTCTGTGGCGCCCGCACCGCCCGCGTCCACGCCGCCCACATAGCTAAAGCTCACATGCTCGGCTGCGGCGCCGGCAAACTCAACGTTCTGTCCATCGGCGACCTCGGCGCACTGGGGCTGCTCGTCGAGCAAATCGAGCACGCGTGCGCCCGAGGCGA
>CAUDYH010000215.1 GCA_958453575.1 uncultured Collinsella sp. | reverse complement strand
AGGAGCAGCGTCAAGCGGATTAGTAGCGCCCATGAGGGTGCGCATCTTAGCAACAGCGGAGAGACCGGAAACGACCATCTTGACGACCGGACCGCTCGTCATAAAGTCACAGAGACCGCCAAAGAAGGGCTTGTCGGCCAGATGGGCGTAGTGCTCCTCGACGGTAGCGCGCTCGAGCGTGGTCATCTCCATGCGCTCGATGACAAGGCCGCTGCGCTCAATGCGAGCAACAATCTCGCCGATTTTGCGATCGCGCACCGCGTCGGGCTTAATCATGATGAAGGTCTTCTCGATAGCCATAAGGTAGCCTTTCAAGTAGGTTCGCGCGTGCCCAAGTCCCATTCCGGCACCCGCCTGGACTGCATCGTAACAGAGTTTTAGCTGCAGTTAAACAAAAAGCTGTTTCTTGAAACGCTACAATTTATTAAAGCGCTCCATATGTGTCACTTCTGTTTCGAAGCTCGATTAGAGTACCATCCGACTGCCCATCAACCGCATCGAGCAGAGCAGACGGTCGGTTGCCGCCCGCGAACGTACCCCCTTCACAACCTGCCCAAAGGTCCTACAGAAGTTCTCGACAAGCCCCTCCCCCATAGCAACAAAATACGGACGCCCACATCAGCAGACGCCCGTAAAGCAAAAAACGATTCCTCAATAAATGGCAAAAACGGATTCGGCCAAACCCTTACTTTATCCCGTGGCCCATCTCGACGACCTTGGTCAGCGATCCAAACACGCCCTCGTCGGCCACGAGCTGTGCCTCGGCACGCTGCAGCTGCACGGCAACGGCGGCAGGGGCGGTACCGCCCTCGGTCGTACGCGCGGCGACAATTGAGGGGATGTCGAGCGCCTCGGTAATATCGCGTTCAAAGAGCGGGCTTGCCTCCTGGAACACCTCAAACGGTAGGTCCTCAAGATTGCAGCCACGCTTCTCACACATCAGGACCAGATGGCCCACCACGGCATGTGCCTCGCGGAACGGCAGACCACGCTTGGCCAGGTAATCGGCAACATCGGTGGCGGCAAGGTGCCCCACGCCGCACTCGCGCGCCATGGCATCCTCGTTGACGGTCCAGGTCGAAATCATTCCGGCCATAACAGACAGGCACTGCATGAGCGTATGGGCAGTATCGAGCGCGCCCTCCTTGTCCTCCTGCAAGTCCTTGTTATAAGCGAGCGGCAAGCCCTTCATGGTCACGAGCAGCTGCACCAGGTTGCCATAGACTCGGCCGCTCTTGCCGCGGATAAGCTCGGCAAAGTCGGGGTTCTTCTTCTGCGGCATGATGGACGAGCCGGTGGAGTAGGAGTCGGAAAGCGTGATGAAGCCAAATTCGGAGCTCGACCACAGCACGATCTCCTCGGAAAGACGCGACAGGTGCATAGCCATAACGGAGCCGGCGTAATGCAGATCGAGCAGGAAATCGCGATCGGAAACAGCGTCGAGCGAATTAGGGATCACACCCGCAAAGCCAAGTTCGGCAGCCGTCATCTGGCGATCGAGCGGATAGCTCGTGCCGGCAAGCGCGGCAGCACCCAGCGGACAGTTGTCGGCGGCATCAAAGGCGGCCTTCAGGCGCGTAAAGTCGCGCGCGAACATCCAGGAATACGCCAGCAGATGATGCGACAGCAGTACGGGCTGAGCGTGCTGCATGTGCGTGTAGCCCGGCAGAATCACCTTGTCGTACTTTTTAGCCGCATCCACCAGCACATGGCGCAGCTCAAGATTGGCCTCCATGAGCTCCTTGGCCAGCGCCTTGACGCCCAGGCGTGTGTCGGTCGCCACCTGGTCGTTGCGCGAACGTCCGGTATGCAAGCGCTTACCGGCCTCGCCGATGCGACGCGTCAGCTCGCTCTCGATGGACATATGAATGTCTTCGTCGTTGATGTCGAAGGTGAAGTTGCCGGCATCGATATCCTGTTCGATTCCGTTCAGGCCCTTGGCAATCGCCTGCTCGTCCTCGGCGCTGATAATGCCCTGGGCCGCCAGCATCTTGGCATGTGCCTTAGAGCCGGCAATGTCCTGCTTATAGAGATGTTTGTCGACCGGCAACGACGCGCCAAACTCCTGCGTGACCTCGGCCACGCCTGCCTCAAAACGACCGCCCCAAAGAGCCATGGAACCGTCCCCTTTCTCCAAATACCAAAACAAGCGCCCAAAGCAATGCGCCATATCGCTAAAGCGATTTTTCAACCGCTAGTTTTACACATTCCCCACCGTGTGCGGAGCCATGTAGCTAATTTGCAAAGAAGTGACGCGCCATGCACTTGGCACCCAACGTCTCCCTCCGGATGTTGCCCTGCGAACCATCGATCCAGGCCTTCAGGCTCATAGGGACGTCCTCGACCCTTGCAGCATCGAACTCGGGCGCGAGGGCAAGTAAAGCATGCGCGATAGCATTGAACATAATGGATACTCCTCATATATATAGGCGCAGAGCCGCCAAATTGATAGAAGGAGCCCCGCCGGACAACCCCGGCGGGGCTCGGACTCAGCCGCAGACGCGGCATCATATATGCGGGCGGAACGTAGGGGCCACCGATGTTAAGAAGTGTCAGCAAGCATAACGAAAGGTAGGGACCCCGTGCGCCCGTTATGTATCACGCGGATGGGCCGCGCGGATACCGAGGGAAGGAGGCGCTAGGCCTGGGCGGCAGCAGAGCTGGGGCCCTGGACCTTTGCCCACGTCTTGAGCGACAGCGTATCGATCTCGATAAAGCCGGCGCTGGCCTTCTCGTCAAACGTGGTGTCGCGGTCGTAGGTAGCCAGACCGTAGTCGTAGAGGCTGAAGGGGCTCTTGCGGCCGACGACATGGCAGTTTCCCTTAAAGAACTTCAGACGGACAGTGCCGGTCACGAACTTCTGGGTATCGGCCATAAAGGCATCGAGCGCGTTTTTGAGCGGGCTGTACCACTGGCCGTTGTACACGGCGGTGGCCCAATCCTGCTCGAGCTTGATCTTGGTCTTGAGCAGGTCGCCCTCGACGCAGATGTCCTCGAGCGCCTTGTGGGCGGTGATGAGCGTCAGGGCGCCGGGAACCTCGTAGCACTCGCGGCTCTTAAGGCCCACTAGGCGATCCTCGACCAGATCGAGACGGCCAAAGCCATTGTCGCCGGAGATCTTGTTGAGGGCGATGACGATCTCGGAGAGCTTCATCTTCTTGCCGTCGACGGCGACGGGCTTGCCGGCCTCAAACTCAATCTCGGTGTAGGTCGGGGTGTCCGGCGTGTCCTCGGGGTTCTTGGTCATAACCCAAGCGTCGTCGAGCGGCTCGTTCCAGGGATCCTCCAGGTGACCGCACTCAATGGCACGACCCCACAGGTTGTCGTCGATGGAATAGGGGTTGTCGTTGGCACCCTCGGGAACCGGCACGTTGTGGGCGTGGGCATAGGCGACCTCGTCGGGACGGCACTTCAGGTCCCACTCGCGAACCGGGGCGATAACCTTGAGCTCGGGGTCGAGGGCCTTGACGGCGGCCTCAAAACGAACCTGG
>CAUDYH010000214.1 GCA_958453575.1 uncultured Collinsella sp. | reverse complement strand
CCGCCGCTGCCTTGCGCTTTGACTTGAAGAACTCGTCTTTTACGTCAGCGTTGTAGTACTGATACATCCAGCCCAGAACGGTCACGCCCTCGCGCCAGCGCTCGTCAGTGATAACGGCGTTGAGCTTGCCCACTACGCCGTCGGCCATCATGAGGCCCTGGGGCAACAGCAGCTCCATGGCACCGCCCACGCGTTCAAAGACGCCTGGCAGGCAATCGGCAAGTTCCTCGCACTGAGCCACAAAAAGATAGCGCCACAGCGGTTCATCCAAGCCCGCCATCTTGAGCTCGGCTATGCGATCGGTATCGGCCGTCGCCATCTCCACGTCCAGTGCGTTCTCCACGGCCTCGCTGCCATGGCTGCCGTCCGCGCGGCTCAGCATGCGCATACGGCCGGGAAGCCATCCGCGTGCGTCCATGAAGCGAATGGCCACGATGCGGTTGAACCAGGTGTAGGCCGCACGGTCGCGCAGGGCGTCGTGCCCCTCTGCGGCCTGTAGGCGCAGCAGCTCGTCGCGCTGCTCAACTTCGAGCGGACTCAGAGGCTGGCCGTTGACGGTCTCGGACCCAGCGGGCGCGAGCGTAGGCTCAGTGATGCCGTAGCGCACCATCTGCGCCTCCACGCCGTTAATAAGTTCCACGCGGGCCCACGTGCAGAAGTTCTTGAGAGCGGAATCGTTCATGGTTCCCGTACCTTTCAAAACGCCATAAGCCACCGGCGCATGCTTGGGCGCCGGCGGCTGAGCGGGTTAGTTAATGCGGATCTCGTCGTTTGATGCAAGCGCCTGCATAAGGCGGGCGCGCAGGTCGTCCACGTAGCGATCCACGTCCTCTGCGGTTGTGAGGCGGCTCGGCTTGGCCAGGTCGGCGCGACGCACGGTCTTGACCTTGCGCTGGGGCTTGGGCACGGGCACGGGAACGGAACCGTGACTTGGCGTAGCGGTGCCCTTGTTGGTGATCTTTTTGACCACTTCACCCGTGCTGGTGACCTCGGTGGAACGGCGCTCGTTTTCCATACGCTCGCGTGCGGCGTCCACGGCGTCGTATATCTTGTTGGCCGCCGTGATGGTCCAGCTTTCCCAGTTTGCCGCGAGGGCGTTAAGCTCGTTGAGGCTCTGGACGCCGTGGGTGCGGTTCTTGAACGACTCATACTTGGTGCCGGCGTCTGCTATGGCATCCTTGGCCTGCTTGACAAAACCATCTTGGCTCTCGGCCTGCTTCTGCAGGTCCTGCAGGTCGTTCTCGATGCGATGCAAGAACTCGTTGCGGCGCATGCCCAGGAGCTTTTTAATGTATTCCTCGACGGGGGCCATCAGCGGTTGCAGGTCTTTAATGCGGCTGTAGGGCTTGGGATCTTTGAGGATCTCGCACACCTTTGCCACATTCTCCACCGCGCCGGGAATGTCGTCGGAGGCATACTCAATGCCCTCCGTGCGACTCAAGAATTCCTTGGCGTGATCAAACGTTGCGCGCTGGTTGGAATCGAAAAACTCAGCCACCCTGTCATAGTCTTCCTTGGCGTCGAACAGGCGGTCCTCGTGCTTGGTGAACGTGGTCAAGAACGCCTCGGCCTCGTTCTGATCCTTAAGGACGTCGGCCACCTCCGAGCGCATCTTCTCGCACTCAGCCTCGCCGGGATACGGGTAGGCCGGTTTGATGCCCGTGTAGTAGTCGCGCGCCATAGCAAGGCACGTCTCGCGCAACCCCTCAAGATGCTCCTTGAGCTCGGCCACAAGCTTATCCTCGTTGGAGGGTACGGTCTTGAGGTCAAATAGGTCGCGCATAAGCTCGCCCGTGGCGCGCAGCAAACGGTCGCTCATGCGCACGCGAAGGCGCACTTGGGCCTTATCGGCATCCTTGCGCAGGAGTGCCACCATGCGGCTGTCGTTAGCTTGGACCGTCTGGCCGCCAAACAGCACCTGCGCGCGCTGCTCCCCCACAAGTTGCGCCACCACATTGGCGATGTCGACCTCGCGCCAGCCAAAGGGCCTTTGCTGGTACTGGCGCTGGATATCGCCCATAGTGGTATCCAGATGGCGCTGATGCTGCACTTTGAGGAAGTCCTCGACCTCTTTGAGCGCACGCGTGTTGCCCGCATCCATGCCATCGAGCCCCGTCTGGACGTTGCCCGCCAGCGTGGAGCGGATATCGGAATCACTCGTGACCGGCGCACCGATGTAGTCGGCCTTTTCAAAGACCACATCGCACAGCTGTGCCAGCACCTGCTCAAAGACCTGGGCAGGCTTGGCTGCACGCACCTCGACCATGCGGCCGTTGACGGCGCAACGCGCATGGAGCACGGCCTCGGTCAGAAGGGCGTCGGCCTCTTTCTCGCTATGGGCCGCCTCGCGCATCTTGGACTCAACGATCTGGCGCGTACTCGGCCGGAGCTCCTGAAGGTTGCGTGTCTTGGCGTACTTGCGGATCTTGGCGGCGTTGACGAGCGTCTCCCAGTAATCCGCCTCATCGCTCAGGGCCACGACGGCTTTGCCCGAAGAAGCCAAGGCCAGCTCGGTATCGTCCGCACGGCCCAGGTCGCTCGCCATAGTCGCCACGTAAAGCTCCATGCCGCCCATGCTGCCACCGTGGATTGAGCCGTCCACATAGCGGTCAAACGGGAAGTCGTTGGCCCCGCGGTTGAGCTTGCGCGCGTTGTAGATGCTGTCGAACAGGCGCTTCTTGATGGACTCGATCACTTGCGCGTTGTCAATCGGGGTGCGCGCGATTTCCTGCGTAATCTCCTGCTCCTCGTCGGTGAGGAAGCTATAGGTATCGCCCTGGCGCGCCACGTAGTTCTCGCGCTCCAGGCGGGCAAGGGACTCCTTGACGCGGTCCTTGAGGACACGCTTATCCACATCGAGGCCGTCGATCATAAGAATGGAGATGTTCTCGACCGTGGCCTTGACGTAGCCGATGTAACGAATCAGGTACAGGAGCTTGAGCACCCGCACGTCATAGGGCTCAAGGCCCTTTGCGTCCTCGGCCGCACGGATCGCGCGGTCGACCACCTGGATAATGCCATGCTCAAGATCTTTGGAGATGGTGTCGAAGAAGCGCCAGAACGGCACGAGCGCACCGGTCTGCTCAAGTTGGATGGTCTGAGCGCTCTCCTGGAAGGCGCTCAGCATGGAGCGCTCGCCCGTGGACATGTGCTTGGCCTTGACACCGTGCTTGCGTACCTCGGTCATCACGTCGGGCAGGAGCTTAAACTGGTAGCCCACAAACGGGTAGCTTGCCACAAAATCCTTGGAGTTAGCGTAGCCGGCAAGGTCGGAGCGCGAGCCACCCTCAAAGGTAAAGTTGTTTTTGAGCACGGCGGCGTCTTGCTCGTAGACCTGTGCAAGCATATCGGCCGCCGGCGCGGTCTTCTCGAGCACACGGCGCTGGATGACCTCGTCCACGCTGGAGCTGGAGAGCGAAAGGCGGGTGTCGAAACGACCTAAAATCTTGGAGAACTTGCCCGTATCAATCCCGCCCGGAAGACCGAGATTGTAAATGTCCT
>CAUDYH010000213.1 GCA_958453575.1 uncultured Collinsella sp. | reverse complement strand
CGTTACCGGCTCCGACCTTAAGACGTCACGTTATATCCGCCAGCTTACCCGCGCTGGCGTGAAGGTGCATGTGGGCCATGAGGCCGCCACGATCGACGAGGTCAAGCCCGACGTGGTTGTTGTCTCTACCGCTATTCCGGAGTCCAACCCTGAACTCGTGCGCGCTCGCGAGCTTGGTATTCCCGTGTGGCCCCGTGCCAAGATGCTCTCTGCTTTGGGTCACGGCTACACCACCGTCGCTGTTGCCGGCACGCATGGCAAGACCACCACGTCTTCGATGTGCGCCACCATGCTCGACCGCATGGGCCTGGATCCGAGCTTCCTGATCGGTGGCATCGTCGAGGGCTATGACACGAACGGCAAGAACGGCTCGGGCGACTACTTTGTCGCCGAGGCCGACGAGTCCGACAGCTCCTTCCTGTTCCTGAACCCCAACGTAGTCATTGTGACCAACGTCGAGGCCGACCACCTCGATCACTACTCGGGTATCGAGGAGATCGAGGCAACTTTCGCCAAATTCATGAGCCTGGTGGGCGAGGACGGCACCGTCATCGTCTGCGGTGAGGACCCGCATCTGGTCGAGCTCGCCAAGTCGACGGGCCGTCACGTGCTTTCCTACGGCTTTGCCGAGAGCAACGACATCGTCTGCGCGCACCCGGATGTCAAGGGTATCCAGAGTGACTTTATCGTTCGCTTTGAGGACGGCACTGAGCACGCTGTGGAGATCAAGAGCAATCCCGGTCGCCACAACATGCTCAACGCCACGGCGGTGCTCACCGTCGCCCATGTCCTGGGCCTTGACATCGACGCCGCCGCCAAGGCACTCTCGAGCTTTGAGGGCGTCCGCCGTCGCTTTACCCACGTGGGCGATATCGATGGCATCACCGTGGTCGATGATTACGGCCATCACCCCACCGAGATCAAGGCGACGCTTGCTGCCGCTTCGTCGCTGGGTTACAAGCACGTCGACGTCGTGTTCCAGCCGCACCGCTATTCGCGCCTGCAGGCCCTGTGCGACGACTTTGCCGATGCATTTGCCAATGCCGATAAACTGCTGCTGATTGATGTGTTCTCGGCTGGCGAGATGCCCATTCCGGGCGTCACCTCTAAGATGCTCGCCGATACCGTGCGCGCCAAGCATCCTGGCAAGGAGGTCGTGTACTGCTCCAGCCGTCTTGAGCTTAATCAGGAGCTCGAGCAGATGGTGGGCGAGGGCGACCTGCTGCTCACCATGGGTGCCGGAGACGTTACGACCGTCGGTCCCGAGTTCATCGAGTATCTGACTGCCAAGAAAGACGCTTAAGTCTAATGGGTCTGTTTAACGCCGTCATGGCGCTCTCGGGCATGATCGACACGGATGTGATCGAGGACGAGCGCCTTGCGCGTCATACGAGCTATCGTATCGGCGGCAAGGCCGACCTCTTTGTGACGTGCCATAGCTATCATGCCCTTCGCCGCGCCGTGGCGGTGCTCGATCGCGAGCAGGTGCCGTGGGTCATCATCGGCAAGGGCTCCAATCTGCTGGTTGCCGATGGCGGTTATCGCGGTGCCGTCATTTCGCTCGGACGTGAGTTCCAGCGCACGGTTGTTGCCGATGACGGTTGTACGCTGACGGTCGGTGCGGGCGTGATGTTTGCGCGCCTGGTCAACGATGCCCTGTCGCGTAGCCTCTCGGGCCTTGAGTTTGCCGTTGGCATTCCTGGTTCGGTCGGCGGTGCGATATCTATGAATGCCGGCACGCGGACCGAGTGGATTGGCTCGCTGGTTGAGGATGTCGTAACGTTTGACCCGGCATCCGGTATCAAACATTATGCGGGGTCCGAGATCACTTGGGGCTACCGCGAATGTAGCCTTCCCCGCAATGAGATCATCCTCGAGTGCGTGCTCAAGCTTAAACCGGCGCCCAAGGCCGACATTCGCGAGCGCATGGAACGGTACCTGACGAGGCGCAAGCGTACGCAGCCCATGGGTCGTGCATCCTGCGGGTCGGTCTTTCGCAACCCGCCCGACGCGAGCGTGGGCAAGCTTATCGAGGATTGTGGATTAAAGGGTTTTTCAATTGGCGGCGCGGAAGTTTCGCCCGTTCACGCTAATTTTATCGTTAATAACGGAACTGCCTCGGCCGATGACGTTGCCGCGGTTATCAGACATGTGCACGGAAAGGTGAGGGAGGCGTATGGCATCGAGCTCAGACCGGAAGTTAAATTCCTCGGCTTCTAGAGCATCGAAACCCACCTTCCGCCGCGCCGGAGGGCGTTCCGGCGCGCCTGCCAAACCTCAACGCAATACTGTCGCGCACTCTAAGTCTGTCGGGCATGTTCGACAGGCCAGTCGTCCGGTCGTCGGCTCGCAGCTCGGTAATCGTCCGGCCGCAAAAAAGTCCTCGCGTCCCTCGGTGACGTCAAAGCCTGTTATGGGCGCCAAGCCTGCCCGTCCTATGGCAACTCCTAAACCCTCGACAGGAACTAAGGCGGCGCGTCCGGGTCGCACGCTGGGCGCATCGAAACCGCGCTCGCTGACATCGGTGCCGGCTACCGCCAAGAAGCCTTCGGGTAAAAAAGGCGTCAACCCGTTGTCTTCACTTAGGGCGATGGCAAATAAAACATCAGACGCCGCTTCTGTCGTTGCAGGCAAAGGCAAAATCGTGGGCGGCGTTCTGGCCGTCTTGGCCGTGCTCGTCGTCGTTGCCATCGTGGTGATCAACTCTGGATTGTTTACCGCCACTGATATTCAGATTCAAGGCAGCGAGCATGTGACGAAGCACGACGCTATCCAGCTGATTGATTTGCCCGAGGGAACGTCGCTTTTTAACGTCGATCCCGACCAGATTATCGAGGACCTCAAGCAGAACCCGTGGGTTTCGGGCGTGGATGTCCAGCGTCAGTTCCCGCATACGCTCATTATTACGCCGATGGAGCGCAAGGTCATCGCAATTGCCTATATCAGCTCCGATGACCTTGCCTGGGCCATCGGGGATGATGACACCTGGATCGCCCCACTGTCGACGTCGGTCGAAGTGGACGACCAGGGCAACGTCATCACGACAGGGCAGGGCTCAAATACCTTGACCGGAATCGATGCCGCGCTGGCGCTCGCTAAGCATTATGGCGCGGTGTTGTTGACTGATGTCTCGGCGGATGTCGCTCCGGTTTCCGGCCAGGCAGTGAGCTCCAAGGCCGTTAAGGCCGGCTTGGATTACGTGCGTGGTTTTTCGAGCGAGTTCTTGGGACAAGTCAAGGACATTTCCACGCCTTCGGTCGAAGCCATCTCGGCAAACCTCAATAACGGCATTGAGGTGTCGCTGGGCGATTCGGACGATATCGCCAAGAAGGAACGCGTAGTCACCAAGTTGCTTTCGCAGGTAGAGGGCGTAACGTATATCAATGTGCGCTCTCCGGGCAACTACACATTTAGGAATGCTCCGACCTCGTAGCGCTGGTTGATGCTTTGTTGAGGGGCCATACCACGCCGTTTATCTGGTTTGTTTGGTTTTCACGGTCAATTATTTGACTGATACGTTCAT
>CAUDYH010000212.1 GCA_958453575.1 uncultured Collinsella sp. | reverse complement strand
CCCGTGCCGCTGCCGGTGCCGGCGCCGCCTGCACCGTCCGAGGCCGCTACGGTAAAGCTCGCGGCTCCGTCATTAGCAAGCTTGTAGTTTTGCGCCGCGTCGCCCAAAAGGCCTTTCGCGCGCACCCAGTACGTCCCTGCGGCAAATGTTTCGCCCTCGGCCATTGCCGTGCCCGGAGCGCCGTTCGCGTCGCGCACAAACTCGAGCTGGGCCGTGCAGGCATCGGTTTCGAGCTTGCCCTCGAGTGATGCCGCAATCTTGGCGCGCACGTCTTCGCCGGCCTTAAGGCCTTCAAGCCCCTCAAAATGGGGCGTCAGCGCGCGCGGGTCGATATCGATGGGCACGAAACCCTGCAGCCCCGTAACGGTCTCGTTGCCCAGGGCGTCGACATCAACGTATTCGATGGCAAATGCACGGCCCGAGGCTGCTACGTTGAGTACGTTGCTGCTGTCGACGAGGCGGAAATGACCCTCGCCAATGGTCTTGCCGTCCTGGAGCGAGGCGTCGCTCAGCGAGTCGCCGTACGTCATGCGCATGCGGGTCGGGAGGTAGTACGAAGCTGTCTGCTTGTGCTGTGTATCGTAATCGTAATTGCGCTGGTAGATGCTCCGGGCCAGCGCCGCATCAACAAAGTCGGATGCGATGATGCCAATGTGCTTGAGGTAATCTGACTTTGTATCCTCGATGCCGCTGGGATTGATGTACGGGCTCTTGTACAGATGCTCGTTGACCACTCGTGCCGAGGTAAAAGGATTGCCTCCGTGCGACAAGCCCGTGCAGCTGGTGTAGTTGATAGACCAGCAACGCTCCTGGACTTGCACCTTGGCCCCGTCATCGTCCTCGACGTCCACCTTGTTGCGCGTGCGCCCGGTCGTTTCCTTCAGCGCATTATCGACCCAGCTGAGCTTGTCGGTTCCCGTGAGTTTGTACTTGTCCTGGGCGTATACCTTGGTGCAATAGGGCTCTTTGTCGCCTGTTTCCCCCGCGGCTTCAAAGCCCCGCGCGTCTTGGACGAGACACATAGTGGCGCTGTCGGAGTGAGCCTTGATCTTGTCATCCCATTCGGTAAGGTCGAGGCCCCACGTATGGCCGCTTACACTGTTGCCGGCGAGCCTAAATCGACGCAGCAGAACGATCTTTCCGCGCATCTCGCCCAGCGTGGGGACGTGGCTCGACGTGTAGAACAGGTTGGGGTTATCGGCCATAACCTTGGCGAAGGCCGTCGTTATGCTTTCGTCGGTAGCCTCATCGTTGCCGCGCGATGCGAGCATGATGAGCGCTTCTGACGGGTTTTCGTTCAAAAACGTTTTGAAGTACCCGATGACATCGGAGAGATGCAGATAGTTCCCGTCTTTTTTGAGTAGGTAGAAAATCCCGTGGTCGATGCCGGGGTCGTCGCCCTTTCCGAGTCGGATATCAAAATAGCGGATTCCCTCGAGCAACTGCGTGGGAATGTAATCCTGCTGGCATTTTACTTGCGAGGATTGGGGCTCAGTGTCGTTGTCCACGCTGCAGGTGCCCGAATCGTGCGTACCCGGGATGCTCAGCTCGTCGATGAACTTGTTGTCGTCGACGTATTTCATCCAACATGGCCCATCGACGTAGCTGCTGTACGTGATCCAGTCGAGGCTGCTAACCGTGGCATCGTTCTTTTTCATGTCGTAACCGATAAGTTCGAGCTCCCACGGAATGCTCTTACTCTTATGGCAGATCTTATTGTTGTCCTGGTCTTTGCCGTTCGATTCTATTGCCAGGTACTTAATGTCTTTTTTCTCGGTTTCTTTCTCGACCGTGCGGTCTCGGATGATATAGGTTCCGTTTGATTGACGCTCGAACGCAAAAGCGCGGCTGGGCTTGTTGTCATACTCGCCACCCCATACGTGGATGACCTTTCCATCTTTGTCCGAGTCGTCGTCGACCGACCAAATGCTGTAGCCCGTCTTTTTATGCTCTTCGAAGTTGAGCAAGGTGCGGATAGCATACCAGTTTGTATCGTCATTCTTGGTCGTTACGTTCTCAAGGATGAGCTTGCTGGACGTGCCGTCGTTAAACAGGTGGCAGACGTTGCCGCGAACGTTGCCGTCTTGGTTGACGCTCGCAGTGCGAAAATAGCCCGCGGGGCGAAGGCGAATGACGAAATTACCGAGGTGCTCCGCCGGTTTGGGCGTGTCGTCTGCAAATGCCGCTCGCAGGGAAATGCCCGGTGCCGCGGTTTCGGGCAGGCTTGCAAGCGGCGACAGCGCCGCAAGACCTATGCCCAGCGTAAATGCTCGGCGGCTGATGGCATGGTGTTCGGTCATAACTCCTCCATTCGCAGGGTGCGGTTATGCGCTCGTTTTGGTCACTATACTGCCCGGATGTTTAAAGGCGTCGACTTAATTTCCTGCGCGGCGGCATAAATCGGCGGGTGGACGTGCTGGGGCGCCTGTCCATTTTGTGCCGCTGCTGCGCTTGGGGAGGGCTTTGGCGCTCGGCGTCCTCGCGTTCGTCGGCTGCCGGCATAAGAGAGGGAGGGTCGGTTTACCGGCCCTCCCTTGGTGCGAAGCACTGGGGCACTGCCGCTTGTTAGCACTGCGTTCGTGTTTCCCGTTGCGCTCGCCAGTCGCTTAGCGCTTAATCTCGATATCGTCGAGCTTGACGTCCATGGCCTCGGTCTTGGCCTTGGCGATGTCGTCGACAAATTCCAGAGACTTCATCATGGTCTCGACGGCGTCCTTGTGCTCCTCGACGTTGTCGATGCTCACGTAGACGCTGCCGCCGCCTGCTTCGGTGAAGTACTCAGTCGTCACGCCGCCCGAGTGTGTATAGGAAGCGTTGCGCCAGGGCTCGCCGTTGTACTTGACGGGATCGTTCTCGGTCCACTCAAAGTTGGCCTTCCATTTGGCCTCGTAGTCGAACAGCTCGTCAGCGTTCTTGTCAGAGTCGAAGACAGGGATGAAGCGGTCGCTGGCGTGCTCGCTCTCGGTGAACTTAAACTGGGCCCTGTCGGCGGTGTCGCCTGCGACGTCGGTGATCTCGACGCCCTTGGGGACCTCGACCTTAAACCAAATGAAGTCGGTCCTCATATCCACGGCTGGCTTTTCTGCTCCGCCGCCACCGCCACTGCCGGTAGCGCCGCCGCTGCCACCGCAGCCCACCAGGGCAACCGCGGCAAAGAGACTAATGCAGAGGGTGAGAATCGCAAAGGCCTTCTTTTTCATGGTCGTGTCCTCCTCGATCTGTAACCGCCCAGGGATTACCTGCCTTTACTGTACGCGCGAGCGGCTCGTTCGGGTGGGCCATGTGTCCCATTCTGGGGGCCGGATTTGCGCCGGCAAGTGGCAATATGAGCGGACGCAAAAGAGGGGAGGGCCGATGCTATCGACCCTCCCCGAGGTTGGGCGCCCTCGCTTTTAGCGGCGCGCGTGCGCGGATGCGGGCGGAGTCTTGTGTGCCCCAGCTTGTGCTGCCGGGGAGTCTCGAAAGGTGGGCCATATGTCCCATGTTTGCGTGTGCGGGCTTGCCGCAAGGTGGGCCTGGCGCTGG
>CAUDYH010000211.1 GCA_958453575.1 uncultured Collinsella sp. | reverse complement strand
CTTACGAATAAACCTCCGGTTTCAAAATGCCCAGATACGGAAGGTTACGATAGCGCTCGGCATAGTCGAGGCCGTAGCCCACCACAAAGGCATCGGGGCAATGGGTTCCAACATACTTGGGCGTGACGGCCGAGGTACGGTCCTCAACGTCCTTCCACAGGAAGGCGGCAACCTCCAGCGAGGCGGGCTTGCGGCTCTCGAGGTTCTTCATCAGATACTTGAGCGTCAGGCCCGAGTCCAGAATGTCCTCAACGATCAGCACGTCGCGACCGCGGATGTCGATATCCAGGTCCTTAATGATACGCACGATGCCCGAGGACTTCACACCGTCGCCATAGCTCGAAACAGCCATGAAATCGATGTTGGTCGGCAGCTCGATCTTGCGCATCAGGTCGCCCATAAAGACCACGGCGCCGCGCAGGACCGCAATCAGCACCAGATCCTTACCCGCGTAGTCGCGAGTAATCTGCTCGCCTAGGCGAGAGACGATACCGTCGATATCCTCCTGCGTAAACAGAACCTTCTCGATATCCGGATGTTGAGAAGCCATGACAACCCTTTCTTGTGCTTATCGCCCACGCACCGCCGCATGGACGCGAACTACACATTCTAGCAGCGCACGGGGTATATTTACCAGCACGTGCGCCATCAGCGCGGGAATACCGTCAACGTCGCACAGAATAGCTGGCGCGAAGCGCTATTCCGCATCGACCACACGAAGCAGATATGCCACGCGCGTTGCGGCCGTGCATTTAAAACGCTCGTCCGCGCGAACGCCCGCGACCCATACTACGGCACCTCCCGGAGCCGTTCTTACCACGGGTACGCCAGAGCGGTCTGAAACAGGAATGCGCGCCTCGTTTAACAGGTCTGACACTTTCTTGCTTCGGCCGTTCATCCCCAACGGGCACATCACGTCTCCCGGCACAGGGCTATCCACCCACAGGCGCGCCGATCGTGCCTCGGTGGGAATCTCCCCGCGCGAGCCGGCTAACATCCGCTCGCTATCGCGGTCGGCAAACCCCAGGGCCGCCGCATCCACCAAGGCCGCAACCTTTCCGGCAGCAGCAAGCTCGCGGGCACGGTGCACGATATCGCACCCCGGCTCCACAGCCATCGGCTCCGCTGTCAGCATATGCCCCGCCCCCAGCGGCAGACGACCGGGAACGGAGATCCAATCGGCCACTAAACCCTCGCGCGCCGCCGGGGCCTTGAACGCCAGCGTGCCAAACTCCACACGGGCATCAATTCCCGCAGGAAGCGTAACCGAGCCCGAGCCCGCAGCGACGCAGGCGAGCACGCGCTCCACGTGCCGCATCTCCGGTCGCGCGTCGGGATCGATGCGCTTAATCGCCAATCGCACGATACGCCGTGCAATCACAACCTCAGCGGCGGCAAGACGGCGCGCATCGAGCACAAGTGCGCCCGCCGCTTCCTTGCGCAGGCAGCTTCGAAACGCCTGTGCCGAAAGCTGGGAAAGAAAGGCGTCGTCGTCGCCCAGAATTTCGCAAGCGGCGCCAATCGTCTTACAGACGCTCGCGTTGCGCTGTGCCACCACCGGCATCACCCGATGGCGTACATAGTTGCGCAGGTACGAAACGTCCTCGTTGCTTTCATCTTCCCGCCATGGCTGACCGTGCACCTGCAGATAGCTCACGAGTTCATCGTGCGTGAGGTCGAGCAAGGGGCGAACCACAATGTTCCGACGGCGCGGAATGCTCGATAGACCCGCGGGACCCGACCCTTTAATGGCATTCATCAAAAATGTTTCCGCGCGGTCCGACGAAGTATGCGCGGTACAGATACGAGCCGCCGTCCGCGGTGCGCCCGATTCGGCACAAAGTTCGCGAACGTATCTCCGTGCCGCGGCATAGCGCACCTCGCGAGCCGCAGCCTCGATATTGCCCGATTCGTCATCAAAATAGGCATGCTCAACACACAGCGGCAAACCGTATTGTGCGCACAGGTCACGTACAAAGGCCTCGTCGCCATCGGATGCCTCCCCGCGCAGATGATGGTTTACATGCAGCACGTGCAATCGCTCGCGCGCAATGGGAGCGACGCCGCGCCCGTCCTGGATATCCAGCTTTGATGTGCAAGCCATAAGGAGCAGCGCCGTCGAGTCCGCACCGCCTGATACCATAAGCACTACGGGGGCAGCGGCCTGCCGCGTTGCCAGGGCGCTCTTATCCGTCCTCGGCGCGGCATGATGTCCATAGTGCTGAGATACCGTTGGCATTCGCTTCCTCCTCTATTCGTCCGCACTCATTGTATCCTTTGGAATCTTATGTCTCGCCTGCACCTTCATATCCTCGGCAGCGGCTCAAAAGGCAACTGCGCACTCGTCGAGGGACCTCAGGGGCTCATCATGATCGACAACGGCCTGTCCCGCCGCGAGACACTTAAACGCATGGCGGAGCTTGGCCTCTCGGCAGACGACGTCGCCGCTCTTGTAATCACCCATGAGCATGGTGACCATATCAAGGGGCTCGATGTATGGTGCAAGCACTGGCATGGTCCCCTCTTTGCCAGCAGGGACACCCTTTCATGCAAAGAAAACCTCACGCGCCTGCCCGTAGAGGAATTTGACCCCGGCGACACGCTCCCCATTGCCGGCATCCACGTGCAAACCTACTCAACATCGCACGATGTCATCAATCCTGTCGGCTATCGATTTAATGCTCTCGATGATTCCATTGGGTTTGCCACCGACACCGGAGAGTTATCGAGCAAGGCCATAGGCATCCTCAAAGACTGTCGAGTTCTCGCGCTCGAAAGTAACCACGATGTAACTATGTTGCGCGAAGGAGCGTACCCCCGCTTTCTTCAGGAGCGCATCCTGGCCACAAAGGGGCACCTCTCCAACAACCAGGCCGCCGAAGCCGCGCGCGAACTTGTTACCGATCGCACCGAACAACTCATCGCCATGCACATCAGCCAGGACAATAATCGTCCAAGCCTTACCGTCAAAAGCTATGCCAACGCGCTTGATGCAAGTCTCGATGATGAACTCGGCAGTTCTGCCACCCGTCTTCAAGGGCCACGGAAGCTCTCGATACGCCCTGCAAGCCAGTATCAACCGACAACCATTCAATAGCCCCTCAAGACAACAAAGGGGGGCTGGGAATCACTTCCCAGCCCCCCTTAACTCATACTCTCGATTGAAGCAGAGCCATCGTTAGTCGATGGAGATCTTCGTAACGTTCTTCTTCTCGACAATCTTGGGAACCGTAACGGTCAGGATGCCGTCAGCATACTTAGCCGAAAGGCCCTCGCTCGAAGCGTCCTTCAGATACACGCCGCGCGTCGCGCTGTACGAGCTAAACTCCTTCTGCAGGAAGTTCTTGCCCTCGTTTTCGGCGCTCTCCTCGACGTTCACACTGATCGACAGGCGACCCTCATTGAGCTCGACGTCGATGTCATCCTTGGCGACACCGGTAAGATACGCCTTGACCTCGTAGCCATCGCCCTTGTCCTCAACGTCAACGGGGAACGCCTTGGAAGCAATCGAGTTGTTTGCAAGATCGG
>CAUDYH010000210.1 GCA_958453575.1 uncultured Collinsella sp. | reverse complement strand
AGCGGCATCGTCGCCTTCCGTCTGGTCGCCCGTGGAATCGGAACCCGTAGCGTTATCGGTGGTATCGCCTGCTGCAGCGTCATCCTTCGCCGCGTCATCCCCAGCACTGTCGCTTTCGGCGCCGGTATCACTCGACCCAGACCCGGTCGTGACATCGCTCTTGGTCTCGCCGCTCTCGGCTGCGTCCGATGCCTCCGCAGCCGCGGTGGCAATCTCGCTCGAGATGTTCTGCCAGCCTGCCGCCACGGCGGCGACCGTGGGCGAACATGCCTGGAGCACCATGACCACCGTCATGAACTCTGCGAGTATGCGCTTTGCCGTTCTCATCGATTCCGTACCTCTTATCCTAAAAACTCTGCTTCCAGAGTTATTGAGTCTCCGTCGTGCCCGTCAGGGTAGTTCCGCTCACCCTAATGCCCAGGTCACCCCAGTCACCGGGCGTCTTGCCGTCCGCTCGGTAAAAGTTGACGATCATCGAGCCAGGCTCCATGGTGAACGTAACCGTGTGATTTGTTTTATCCGCCGTCACACCATGGTTGGTCTCGAAGAACGGATCGATCTCCACGTTCTCCCCCCACGTGAGCGTGACGTTTGCCGGTGCGCCCGTAACCGTCACACGGTAGTTGTACGCAGCGTAATCAGCAAACTTGCCAGCCTCATCAACCAGCGCGCCCTCAACCGCAGCGGTTTTGACCTCGGCCTTCTTTGACGGCACGACTTTCGCCGCCAGACAGGTGAGCTCGGTGCCGGGGCTCTCCTTCGAAACAACCATGGCCTTAATCACAAAGTAGGCATGTCCCAACTTGTCCTCAGGAAAGGTCACGGTGTAATCGTTCTTGGTAGGCTGATTCTCCGGAAGCTTGACGTTTCCGGCGGGTTGGGGCGCATAGCTCCACGTGGCACCATCGAGCCCATACCCCTCGACCGTCAAGGTATACGTCACGTTTTTATCGTTGCAGAAGTTGCTGTTGCTCAGCAAATAGTTATAGATGCTAAAAGTGAAGCTGCACTGCTTGTTGTTGGGATATACCGTAACGGAGCGCTGGGCGCGGTCGAGCTCGTCGTTGCCAGGCGCACTCATATAGCCCGTGAGCAGGTCGCTCGCAAACAGGCTCTGCGCGGTGCCCGTTGCGGCGACGGACTTTAGAAATCCGTTGGCGGTGTAGGCGGAATAGGTAAAGTAACCACCCGTCACGAGCGCCACGGCGCAAGCAAGTGCGATTGCTGCCACAACCAGCTTATTCTTGGCTAGGCTCTTGCTTTTTGCCAGCTGCTCGCGCTCGGCATCCTGCTGCTTCTCTCGCTTCTCCATGTGCGCCCCCTCTCCTACTTACCGCTCGTGTTGCGCGCGATCAGGTAGATCACATCGGTCTCTTTGGCGCTCTCGTCCCACGAAAGCTTGATGATAAAGTTGAGCGTGTCATTGTCAGTCGAGCCGTCGAGCGTCTTAGCGTTGAGTTCGCTCTTGCCGAATTTCTTGTATCGGTAGAGCGGGCGCGCGTTGCGCTGGACGTTTTGATAGTCCTTGAACGTAGGGTCGCTTGCGCCCTCGCCCGGCACGGCTGCCAGACCGTCGTTCTCCTTGTTGATATATTCGAAGCTCGTAAGCAGGTTCTCTCCGGTTGCTTTCCAGCTATAAGATTTGCCGTCTGCGGTACCGCTCACGTCGGGCGTCTGGAGCGCAGACGTGTTCTCGGCTCTGTACAGCTCAATAGTGAGACCTGTAATGTTGGTCGTATTCGCGAGTTGCAGCTCAAAACCGTCACCGCCCGTTTGCACGCAAAACGCGCGCTTGAGCGTCACCGTGTTGCCAGTCTTGGTATCGCCGTATTCGGGGTTGTAGCTCAGGTCGATCTGCTCTGTTGCCGTAGCGTTGGGGCCCAGCACTTTGAGCTCTGCCGGCTCCTTGATCTTGCCGACGGTGGAGCCGCGATTGGCATCGACGAACCATCCGAGCGTCAATCCCAGCAACACGAGAAGCACGGTAAGCAAGCCCATGATGGCAAGGGATTCGCGACGGTGGCCGCTCACCCAAGCCTTGATACGCTCGATGCGGCCAGCCGGACGCGCTTCGCCGTGCGAGCCGAACCCGTTGCCGCCGGGGTTTGCCGCTCCTTCGTTGTGTTTGATATCGCCCTGCTCGCGGGCATTAAGCTGCTCGTCCATTTATTTATCCGCCTCCTTGGCGGTAAAGCGCACGCGAATGTACTTGACGTTCTTGCCGATAATCTCGTCGGCGTTGTTGTAATAATTGGCGCAGGTTTCCACATCCGCAGAGGACATGCCGGCTCCGACAGGCGGAACCGCGCTAGGCGCCTGACCTGGCACGCTCGTGCTATCGGCGCGGAAATAGCACGCGTGGTTATTGTTGATGTCGCCGACGAGGGTCGTGTATCCCCCCTCGTCGCCTGTGTTAGCGAAAAGGTTGCCACCGCAGCCGGCGTTGCCCGTGCGAACATAGCTCTTGAACTGCTCCGGCCAAATCCAGTAGAGGGTTTTGGTGACGGTTTCGGTCGTATTGTTTGAGCCCTCAGCACGAAAGCTCTTCGCCGGAATGGTAAAGCTCTGTGTGATGACGGTGACGCTCGCTCCGTCCTGGGTCACCGTGGTTGTCGTGGGAACCAGCGGATTGGAGTAAAAGCCAGAGGTGTCTTTGCCCTGGAAAACCAAGATATGGCCGCGCACCAGATTTTTAAGCGAGTTGATGATCTCTTCATTTTTCGATGCGTCCGTAGCAGTGCCGTCCGTGCCCGCAACGCTCGTCTGGACAGAAATCTCCCAGGTCATCTCCACCGTAATATCGTGCAGGTCGTTGCAGAGCGGCTTGACGTTGAGCTGAAGCTTGCCCGCCGACCCCGGAGAAAGACTGCCATCGGCACTCATGTTATTGAGGTTGAAAAGATTGTTCACGGCAAGGCTTGTACTGTCCGACGCGTAGTTGTCCTGGGCGTCGTACTTACCTGCCGTGCCGCCCTGCGTTCCCGAGAGCACAAACCGTGGGCCCTTCGCCCCGATCGTACTCCCCGTGGCACTCACTCGGTTATTCGCGGCAAACCAGGCCAGGCATGCAAAGATGGCAACGATGGCGGCCAGCACAAACAGACCGCTCACCAGGAAATCCTTCCAGAAATCCTTGAGGGTCCGCACATGCTCGTCGGCAGCTTGGCGGTACTCGGCCGCCGTCTTGTGCTGCTGGAGCTCGCTATGTCGGTCCATGCCACTCATCGTTTGCGTTTGCCCTGCTAGCGGGCGTGCCATCCTTTCCGCTCGGTCGCGTTTATCCGTTGTTCGCAGGTAGAGAATTCAGGCAGAATACAACACCGTACGATAAGGTAAAAGAATAGCATTGACCTGCGGCTTGCTCCACAACGCAAGCCTTAATGATGTCTTAAAGATTACGAACAGCAGCCACGCCCATATGCCAAGGACTTGGTGCAAACTAATCTGCCCCCTGCACCAAAACCGGGGTGGGGCCCGCTGTTCTTGCAGGCCCCACCCCGGTTGATGGTCTATGTGCGCAGGGACGCAGTCGG